>CAZFPV010000056.1:0-9099 GCA_964521155.1 uncultured Desulfobulbus sp.
ATCACGATGGGTGTGGGTGCGCTGCTTGCGCTGGGGTTTGTTGCGGGTACGAATCGATCTTCTCGCCATCTCTTCTCCAATGGACTGTGAATGATTACCATAAAAACCGGCAGGCGGCGAAATTCCCTTTGTTCAGGGGTCGGCGATCTGCTACAGTGTTAGTTTATTGTTGGCTTAAATGGTAATTGTAACCCATTTCGCGGCCAAAAAAAGAAAAAGGAAGGACGACGGGCAAATACCTGATGCAGTACGCGCTTTATGACATCGAGGGATACCGGCAGGTCATGCGCGGCTTCATCGGCGAGGGGCCGGAGACGCAGGTGTTCTGGAAGGCGCTTGATTTCGCGATCGAGGCCCACGGCCAGCAGTGGCGCCGCTCCGGCGATCCCTATATCATGCACCCATGCTCGGTGGCCCGGATCCTGGCCGAGGAACTGGACATCCGCCATGCCGAAATCCTGGCCGCTGCCCTGCTCCACGACACGGTCGAGGACGTTGAGGAGGTCACCGGTGAGGTGATCCGGCGCAAATTCGGCGCCAACGTCGAGGCCATCGTCGAGGGCTGCACCAAGGTGACCCACTACACCGGCGACCGCCAGACCTTCAAGAAGCTGGTACATCGCAAGATCTTCAGCGGCGCCGCAGCCAAGCTGGAAGTGATGATCGTCAAGCTCGCCGACCGGCTGCACAACCTGCGCACCCTCTCCAGCATGCCGCGGCACAAGCGGCAGAAGATCGCCGACGAAACCCTGGACATCTACGCGCCGCTGGCCACCATCCTCGGCCTGTTCGCCATCAAGCGGGAGCTGTACAACCTGGCGCTGGCCTTCAAGTTCCCGCGTCAGGGCAATCGCCTGCAGCTGCACATCAACAGCCTGCGCAACGACCCCGTGGTCCTGGAGATCATCGCCAATATCCAGGCAGCCCTGGAAAAGGAGGGACTGCAGGGCAAGGTCACCCTGCGGACCAAGGGACTGTGGGCCTATTTCGACATCCGCAACCGCCTCCTGATGAAGGAGATCGAGATCCCCTGCGAGATTCTCGTCCTGCTGGCAACCAAGAACGGCTGCTACCAGGCCCTGGGCGTGCTCAACGAGTTGTACCCGCCAATCCCCCGGACCATCCGCGATTTCATCGCCAACCCCAAACCCACCGGCTACCAGGGCCTGCATGCCCGACCCAACATCAACGGCCGCAAGTTCCTGTTCAAGATCCGCACCGAGGAGATGGCCCGGCGCGCCCAGCGAGGGATGATCAAGGACTGGGCCGCCGACAGCAAGGCCAACAGCAAATTTTTTAACGAAATCCAGGAGATGTTCGATATCCTTGGCAGCGATGACAGCGTCTCCTACCGGGACATGATCGCCGCCGGCGGCCGCAAGGAAATCTATACCTACACTCCCCAGGGCGACCTGATCTGCCTGCCGGTCAACTCCATCCTGCTCGATTTCGCCTTCCGGGTGCATACCGCCATCGGCCATACCTGCATCGGCGGCATGATCGGCAACCAGCGCGTCGATCTCAGGCAACAGCTGCGCGACGGCAACGTCATCAAGGTGCTGCGCCAGGAGGAGCCGGTGCAGTTCGACCCGGCCATCCAACTGCTGTGCCAGACGCCCAAGGCCCGCTCCGAGCTGGCCAAGGCCTTCCGGCTGCGGCGGGAGGCGGTGTCGCGGCAGATCGGCGCCTCGGTATTCGCCCAGGAACTGCGACGCTACGGGGTGCCGCGCGAGGTGACGGAAAAGGAGGGGATGCGGGACATTCTCGCCTATTTCGACATCGATTCCATGGAGGAACTGCACCATCAGATCGGCGAAGGCAAGGTCCGGCTGCGCGAACTGATCTACGAGATCAGAAACGGCCTGTACGTTGACCGGCCAACCCTGTTCCAGCCGACCGGGGTGTTCAACCGGGTCGATCTGGCCACCGTCGATCCGGTGGTCATGAAATCCTCGGCCTGCTGCAAACCCGGCCCCCTGGACAAGGGCGTCATCGGCCTGCTCAGCGAGCGGGGACTCTCCCTGCACCGCAAGGACTGCGAACAACTGCGCAAAATCCATTTTCAGCGCGAGGATGCGGTGGAGGTGCGCTGGAAACTGCAGGCGACCCGCATCGAAAAGCCGCAGAAATACATCGTCATGCAGGCCTCGCGCAACCGGCTCTTCATGATGCTCTCCGTAGCTCCGGAAGAGATGAAGCTGGTAGACGTGGTCTATCTGGGCAAGGGTGCGGCCCAGATCGGCGACTGGGAGGTCAACTTCCAAGTGGCCAACCTCTACGGACTGAAAAAAATCAACCGCCACTTCTCCCGGTCCGGCCTGCAGTACGAATTCGAACTGGAGCAGTAGGCCCTGCCCTTTTTCCACCCGCTTTACCTGACGCTCTTGCCCTTCCCGTTGGATGCATCCGTTTGTCGCCTCTCATCCTCTCCTGCTTCAGTCAGGCAACTTCTCCTGCAATAATTTGGACTGACTGTCAGGACAGCCGCCAAGGGTGCTGCGGCAGACAGCGGTCGACATGTTCGTCAAGCAGGGCCTGGAAGGCCTTGCGGTCGATCTCCCGTGCTCCGAAGCGGAGCAGGTGATCGGTGGTCATCTGGCAGTCGATCATGGCGATGCCGCGTTCCTGGGCCAGTCTGACCAGGGTGGCGAGGGCCACCTTGGAGCCGTCGCTGATGTGGGTAAACATCGACTCGCCAAAAAAGATCCGGTCGAGGCAGACGCCATACAATCCGCCCGCCAGTCGATCGCCAGACCAGCACTCGATGGAGTGGGCAAAACCAAGCCGGTGCAGGCGCAGGTAGGCCTCCCGCATCTCCGGCGTGATCCAGGTGCCCTGTCGACTGCGGTCGGAGGCGGTGGCGCAGGCCTCAATGACCTGGGCAAAGGCGGTGTCGGCGCTGACGCGAAAGACGCCTGCGGCGATGGTGCGGCCGAGCCTTTTCGGCAGGTGGAACTCTTCGGGAAACAGCACCAGACGGGGAGCGGGCGACCACCAGAGGATCGGGTCACCGTCGCTATACCAGGGGAAGATGCCCTGGCTGTAGGCCGTCACCAGGCGCACCGGGGAGAGATCGCCGCCGATGGCCAGGAGCCCGTCCGGTTCGGCCAGTTCGGGCGCGGGAAAAACGGGGTCGGCGATAAGACGGAAGACAGGCATGGCACGGCAGGAGGAGGTGAACGGTGGGAAATCCGAGCGGCATCCTAGCGCGGCAAACAAAAAAGGCAAGCCCGAAGGCCTGCCTTTTCCCGTATGAACCGCGAGTGACCGTTGGTTCAGTTGCTTTTGCGACGGCGGGCAACGCCGGCAAGGCCAGCCATGCCGGCGCCGAAGAGCAGCATGGTATTCGGCTCGGGAACCGGCGCCGCCGGCGCAGCCTCGCCGATCAGCTGGCTCTGGGCCAGAGAGCCATCGGTACCCTTCAGGTTCAGCACCTTGACAACGCCATCGATGGAGAAGTCTGTCCGTTGGGTAATCCAGGTGTTATAATATCCGGTAAACGGAGAGCTAAGAGATGTAAGCTCGTCTTCCAAGTACCAGATGACGTTCTGGACGGCATCGGCCAATGTGTCGGTCTTGGCTCCCAGCTGGCCTGTCAGGTAGTTCCAGTACACCCATTGAGTCTGAACGGAAATCGGATCTTGGCCGTTCGCCCCGCCGACGCCACCCGCATTGGCATAATCAGCCACGTTGTCGACTACATAGGTGATCCCGTAATTAACGTATTCATTCTTCTCCAAACAGAAACCGATGTAATCAATACTCCCGTTCATACCAGCATCAATGTTGAACTCGCCAGCTGCCGTGCCAAACGCACCATCCGACAAAACGACATAATCGCCGGCTGTAGGCCAAGCCATGGCCTGGGTGGACAGACAAAAGAGAACGGCTGCTGACAACATACTGCTTTTTACAATTGCACTCTTCATAATCACTCCTTGTTTTAAACATTGAACCACGAGATGAGGCCTCGCTTTGACCCAATGCAAACAACTCGCCAACTATGAAGACAACTGACAGGAAATATGGAAATAAGATGTAATTAATCTAAAATCAACGTGTTATAAAAAATCGGCCGATCAACCCAGAGACTACAGCGCCAAAATTACACAGGAAGCTTTTCCAGTAAAGTGAATAACAGTGCATTATTATTCCGGAAAATTGAAACGAGATTGTCTTGCAACAGTTTCCGGGTACGTTTTTCCGGAACGCCCCAAGTTGTTTCATCTTTTGAACGAAAACTGCGGGTCAGGCGACGCAGGAGGTTGAGGACTGATTCGATGCCCAGTCAGCGTCCCGCTGGCGTATCACTGAATCTCCAGCCTGGCAATCGCCTCTGGATCGCCGTTGTAGATCCCCGCACCAATGACCACTTCGGTCCCATCGACCATGGTGCAGCGTTTGACAAAGGACACCTTGCGGGCAATCTCCTTGGAGCCGGGCACCGGCCAGAAATATTCGACCCAGCCCTGGCCCTTCTCCCTGGCCAGACCGTTCATGACCTGGAAAAACGGCTTGCCCTTCTCATCCTTGAGGTTGGCGAGCTCCTTGCCCTCCATCCGGTACTTGATCGGGTGCATCAACATCCTGGTTTCCTTGAGGGTGTGTATCCAGATATAGGTACCCTCGAACAGGAAGGGACTGCTTTGGCCCTTGAACCGGGGAAAAGCGGCCTGCCCCTCCTTGGCCAGCAGGGCACAGGCCTCTTCAACCCTGGCAACAATGGTTTCCGGCTTTGATGGTTCTTTGCGCACCGTGGACTTGACAAAGGCCTCGGACTCGGCCGCCAGTTGCTCGACCGGTATCTGGGCGTGCACAGGCATGGCAGACAGGGCGGCAAGACACAGACACAGGGCTATCAGACCTAAGAAGAGTTTCCGCACGGCTCGATTCCTTGAAGAAAAGGGTGGTACACCCGGTTAGACTTGACTGTTCGAGGGCGGCCCGGGTTTCTCCCCCGGTCCAACCTGTTTCTTGATGAAGCACTCGCCGTAATGCTTGAGCTCGGCGATGGATTCCCGGATATCATCATAGGCCAGATGCCGCCGTTTCTTGCGAAACTTGACCAGTTGCGGGGCCCAGCGCAGGGCCAGTTCCTTGAGGGTGCTGACGTCGATGTTGCGATAGTGGAAGTAATGCTCCAATTCCGGCATGAAGCGGGCAAGAAAGCGGCGGTCGTGCCAGACCGAGTTGCCGCACAGGGGGGAAACCCGCTCCCCCACCCACTGTCGGACAAAGGCCAGCGTCTCCAGCTCGGCCAGCCGGCAGGTGTAGCTACTCTGCCGGACCCGGTCGAGCAGGCCGGAGCGCTGGTGATGCTCGCAGTTCCATCTGTCCATGCACCGCAGCATCTCCTCCGGTTGATGGATGGCTATGACCGGACCATCGGCGAGGATATCCAGTTGGCTGTCGGTCACCACCGTCGCCACCTCCAGGATCTGATCGGTGACCGGATCCAGCCCGGTCATTTCCAGGTCGATCCAGACCAGATTGGTGTCATCTTGCTTCATGGGCCAACCTGTTCAGCCACCGGGCGGGCAAGGGGGCCGCTTCCCCGCGCCCCACCCTGATTCGGCGCCCGGCATTGCTCATCTGACACGGCCGGCGCTGCCCAGCACGGCAGTGTTCTTGTGGATGATCATCGCCACCAGTTCGTCCCGGGCCGGGCCGAGGTACTTGCGCGGGTCGAACTCGCCGGGCTTCTCGGTTAAGATCTTGCGAATCACCGCGGTCATGGCCAGCCGGCCGTCGCTGTCGATATTGATCTTGCAGACCGCTGAGGCAGCCGCCCTTCGCAACTGCTCCTCCGGAATGCCGGCGGTGTTGTCCATCTTGCCGCCATACCGATTGATCATTTCCACATGCGCCGGCGTCACCGAGGAGGCGCCGTGGAGAACGATGGGGAATCCAGGCGCACGCCGCTCGATTTCCTCCAGGATGTCGAACCGCAACGGCGGCGGCTCTTCGCCGGGCTTGAGCTTGAACTTGTAGGCCCCGTGCGAGGTGCCGATGGATATGGCCAGGCTGTCCACTCCGGTCGCATGGAGAAACTGCTCGACCTCCTCGGGACGGGTGTAGTTGGATTGTTCCGCCACGACCTCGTCCTCGATCCCGGCCAGCACGCCCAGTTCAGCCTCGACGGTGACATCGCGGTCGTGGGCGTAGGCAACCACCTGCCTGGTGAGGGCAACGTTGTCGGCAAAGGAGTGATGGGAGGCGTCGATCATCACCGAGGAGAACCCCGAATCGATGCATTCCCTGGCCAGCTCGAAGCTCGACCCGTGGTCGAGGTGAAGGGCGATGGGAATGGCGGGGCTGGTTTCCCGTGCCAGATCCACCGCCGCCCGGGCCATGTTTGGCAGAAAAGCGGCGCCGATGTAGCTGCGGGCGCTGCCGGAGACCTGCACTATCACCGGCGAGGCCGAACGGGCGCAGCCGGTGACAATGGCCTGCAATTGCTCCATGTTGTTGAAGTTGTAGGCGGGTACGGCGAACTGTTCCTGCATCGCCTGCTGAAACATGGTTCTGGTGTTGACCAGCCCGAGTTCGGTAAAATGACAGTTGCCCATGGCGTTGCTCCGGGAAAATGGTGGGACTGGCCGAGACGCGGCCAGGGAAATTGCTGCTGTCGCCGCGGGCGTCGGCCCGGGCCGGAGACAGCACTGAACAACGCCTCCGACGCAGTATGAAAAAAAATATACATCACCTGAGCCGGCGGCTCTATGAATTTCTTTCGTCTCCCCGGTGTGCGGGGCATATCAAGTCGGATTTATCGCCTTGGGGGAATTTGCGCTGGTCAAACCCTCGGAAGTGTGGCAGAACAGCAGCCGTCCGGCGTTCTAGGACAACACTATTAGAATTCAGGGCCTGATCCGGACGATCATCCTCTGTCATGCCTGGCAACTGTGGTTCGATATCGGCACGTGTTCATGAACAATCGTTATCTCGCAGTCCCCGGCAGCGCCTACCGACCCAGCATCGACGGCATCCGTGCGGTGGCAGTGCTCTCCGTATTTTTTTTTCATCTCTACCCCGCATTGCTGCCTGGTGGTTTCCTGGGCGTTGATGTTTTTTTCGTTATCTCCGGCTACCTGATTACCGGCATCATTCTGCGGGAGACCAGGGCCGGCGCCTTCTCCTTTGCCCGATTCTACGCCCGCCGGGTGAAACGGATCTTCCCGGCGCTTTTTGCCGTATTGTTTCTCTCGGTGGTGACCGGCATCTTGCTGCTGTCGCCCCAGACCTATCTCAACTTCATCAAATCCGCGCGCTACGCGGCCGCCCAGTTGGCCAACTTCTTCTTTGCCCGCACTGTGGGGTACTTTGACGAGGGGTTTGCTGGCCAACCGCTGCTGCACACTTGGTCGCTGGGGGTGGAAGAACAGTTCTATCTGTTCTGGCCGCTGCTGATCGTCTTTTTCTTCCTGGCAACGGATTGGATGCGGCGGGGTTCCGCCGCCACCGCGGAAAAAAAAGGTTTGTCCTCCAGGTCCGGCTCTGACCGGATTGTCGCCATCCTCTTTCTTGTCCTGACCGCGCTCTCTTTCCTCGCCTGTTTTTTCCTTGCCGGCGTCAGAGAAAACACCGCCTTTTACATGTTCTACACCCGGGCCTGGGAATTCTGCCTCGGCGGCCTGGCGGTTCTGCGGCTTGCTCCGGCACTGGCTGCCGGCCGGGCCAATACTGTTATCCAACTAACCGGCGCGTTCCTGGTTGGTTGCAGCATGCTCTTTGTCGGCCGGGAGTTTCTCGGCGGCTCGTTCCTTCGCTTCGGCGTCATCCTTCCCTGCCTGGGCGCCGCCCTGCTCCTGCATGCCAGCGACCGGGACGGTCCAATCAACCGGGCGCTGGCCAGCCCGGCGCCGGTGTTTGTCGGCAGGATCTCCTACTCGCTATATCTCTACCACTGGCCGATCATCATCTTCTATAAACTCTACAGCAACGTAAACGAGATCAGCCTTCCAGCCGCCATCGGCATCATCGCCATCGCCTTCCTGCTGGCCACCGCCAGTTACCTCTTCATCGAACAACCGGCCCGGCGGACAACCTGGACCGATCGCCCTGTTCTTGCTTTTGGCGCCGTTGCAATTCTGGTGTTCACTGTGGCATTCAACAACATGGAAGGGTTCAGCGAGGCCCCATGGCGGGTCGCCAGCTACCAGAGCGATGCCGCCCAGACGCCGCGAGCCATTCCCGTGAGCTGCCAGGGCGGGGTGAACAACGGCATCCTCCATTACGAGTGCGCCACCGTCAGGCAGGCGGACGCGCCGGTCATCGCCCTGGTCGGCGACAGCCACTCGCCCCATTACCTGCCGGCGACAACGTTCTGGGCGAGAAGAAACGGATATAACGTCAAGCACTTGGGCGTTCCAGGCTGCCCCATGCTGCTCGGCGAGATCAACATGGAAAGCCGGATCGATCCCAGCCAGACTGAGCAATGCAACAGGGCGTTGCCCTTCTTCCAGAAGGAAATAGTCGACAACCCGCGGGTGCGGATCATCCTGATCGCCCAACGCTTCGACCTCTTTTACGATGGCCGGGGCTACTCCAGCCCGACCAGGCAGATCCTGTTCAAGGGGCCGGACGGGGCGATGATCGAGGAACATACCGACTATTATCGCCGCCAACTTGAGTACACCATCGAGGCGATACGAGCCAAGGGAAAGGAACCGGTCCTTCTGAAACAGGCCCCCATCCTCGGCAACATGGGCGACTGCAAGTGGGAACCGCTGCTCAAGCAATGGACCGGAGCCAGACGGGACTGCGCCTTTGATCGGGCCTTCATCAAGCGATGGCAGCAACCGAGCATAGATTTCATCGACCAGGTGGCCGCCCGCCACCGGGTGATGACCTACGACCCCTTCCCTGCCCTGCCCAGCCCCTTGCACGGCGATATTAACCTCTATCAGAACAGCGATCACCTCAACCCGCACGGGTTTCAGCAGTTGATTCCCTCCTTTGCCCAAGCGATGAAGGCCTTCGCCCCCGGCCGCGAGCAACAGCCGGGCAACCAGCAGCGCCCGGGGCCATCGCCGCCGACCGCGCAATGATCTCGCCAAACGATCAAACCTGTGGCACAGTTTCTCCGTGAATCCATGC
>CAZFPV010000057.1:0-9007 GCA_964521155.1 uncultured Desulfobulbus sp.
GCGCACCCGCCGCTCCAGATCAGGAGACGGGGGAAATTCCAGCGCCACCCGGTTGTCGACCAAGAGGGTGAACCCGACCTGGGGATGGGCGAGGGCTTGGTTTTTCACCACCTCCTCGATGTGGTGCATCTCGGTGCGGGACGATTTGAGGAACTTCTTGCGCACCGGCGTGTTGCCAAACAGGTGTCGCACCTCGATCACCGTGCCGCGACCGCAGCCATCCTCGTGGATCGCCTGCAGCGCACCGTAGCGAAGTTCGGCCCTGGTGCCGAGGTCCTGGGCCTGCTGGCGGGAGAGGATGGTCATCCACGAGACCGAGGCGATACTGGGGATGGCCTCGCCGCGGAAGCCCAGGGTGGCGATGGCCGCAAGCTGGCTGGCCTCATGCAGCTTTGAGGTGGCATGCCGCTCGATGCACAAGAGAACGTCGTCGCCGTCCATGCCGCTGCCGTTGTCGGCCACGCGCAACAGAGTCGTGCCGCTGCCCTCGACATGGATGTCGATGCGGGTGGCGCCAGCGTCCAGGCTGTTTTCCACCAGTTCCTTGACCACCGAGGCGGGCCGCTCCACCACCTCGCCGGCGGCGATCTGGTTGGCCAGATGTTCGGAGAGAATGCGAATGCGAGACAAGAGGGTAAACTGTCGAGGTTTGCTTTATGGGTGATGTATGGCCGAAATCATGGTACTTTGTCCATGAATGCCGGCAGGCAGCGCCCGCCGTATTGTCCTGTCAACACTACCGCTTCTGGCCGCGCTTGTCCATCAAACCCTTGCAAATCAACAAACCGGTGGATGAGGCGCCGTCCGCGCCCCGGTGGGTCCTGGACCAGCGGCCGCTGATCGTGTTGGTGCTGTGCCTGGCCGGGATCGTCACCCTGCTGATCGGCGCGGCGCTGGCCTGGTTCCATAACCTGCCGGACATTCGCTCAATCAACGATTACCAGCCGCAGGTGGCGACCCTGGTGCTCGACCGTAACGGCAGACCCATCGACGCCATTGCCCGCGAGTTCCGGGTGGTCATCCCCTACGAACAGATGCCCGCCCTGCTGCCCCAGGCTTTTGTCGCTGCCGAGGACAGCCGGTTCTGGGAGCACGCTGGCCTGGACGGCTGGTCGATCGCCCGCGCGGTGTTCAACAACCTCCGCTCCGGCCGGAAGAGCCAGGGCGGCTCCACCATCACCCAGCAGGTCACCCGCGGCCTGCTGCTCACCCGGGAGAAGAGTTACCAGCGCAAACTTGCCGAGGCGGTCCTCTCCTACCGCCTGGAACGGATGCTCTCCAAGGAAGAGATTTTGTTCATCTATCTCAACGAGATCTACCTCGGCGAGGGGGCGTACGGGGTCGAGGCGGCAGCCCGCACCTATTTCGGTAAAAAGGCCAGCCAACTGGAGGTGGGCGAGATGGCCGTCCTCGCCGGCCTGCCCCAATCGCCGAGCAACTATTCGCCGCTGCGCGCGCCCGAGGCGGCGAGGAACCGGCAGCGGTACGTGCTCAACCGCATGGCCGAGGACGGGTTGATCAGCCCGGAAGAGGCGCGCGCCGCCTACAAACAGGACCTGCATCTGGCCGGAGAATGGCGCAAGGCGGTGCACGGCTACTTCTCCCTGTACGTGCGCGGTCAGCTGCTATCGCGCTATCAAGAAGAAGACCTCTACCGCAAGGGGTTGACCGTGGTCACCACCGTGGACAGCCATCTCCAGCAAGCGGCAGCCCGGGCCGTTCGGGATGGGGTGGCCCGGGTGGCCGGCCGGCATCCCGACCAGCCGGCGCCGCAGGGCGCCCTGGTGGCGCTGGACACGGCCAGCGGCGGCATCCGGGCCATGATCGGCGGCGCCGATTTCACCGAAACGCAGTATAACCGCGCCGCCCAAGCCAACCGGCAGCCCGGATCAGCCTTCAAGCCAATCGTTTACGCCGCTGCCTTGGAGCGTGGCATCCCCGCGGACACGGTGTTCAACGACGCCCCCATCAGCCTGGCCAGCGGCGGTGGCCGGACCTGGCAACCGAAGAATTTCCGCAGCGAATACCGGGGGGCGCTCAACCTGACCGAGGCCCTGGTGCACTCGAGCAACGTGGTGGCGGTCCAGCTGCTGCAGCGAACCGGCCTCAAGCAGGCCAGCCATCTCGCCACCCAGATGGGCATCTCGGCCGAACTGGAGCAGGACCTGACCTTGGCCCTCGGGGGATCGCCGGTTTCTGTGATCGATCTGACCGCAGCCTACACCGCCTTTGCCAATCAGGGGACGCTCCACGCACCAGTGGCCATCACCCGGGTCAGCGACCGCGACGGCCGTGTCCATCCCTGGCCGCCATCTCCCGGGAAACAGGTGATTTCGGCGCGGACGGCGGAATGGCTGCAGGCTGTCCTTGTCCAGGTGGTGCAGCGTGGTACGGGCAAGGCGGCGGCCGGTATTTCCGGTGCCGGCGGCAAGACCGGCACCACCGACAACAATCTGGATGCCTGGTTTGTCGGCTCTGCCCGCGGTCTGACCACCGGGGTCTGGATTGGTCACGACCGGGGAATGCCGCTCGGCCACGGAGAGACAGGCGGACAAACGGCCGCGCCGGTATGGAGGGAGTTCATGCGTCAGGTGATCAATTGAAGGGGAGCCGAGGATGGATGATGCCGTGCTGATGCGCACCTTGTATGAAGGCGACCCAATTGATCGTCTGGTGACGTCCCGCGCACTCCTGGCGCGGGGCAGGTCATGGTGGCTGGCAGAGGCCGGACTGAACGAGGCAATCGAACAGTTGCAGCGGGATGCGCTGGCCCTGGATGCGCACATGGCCGCCATGGGACTTGGCCGGTTGTGCGGCCAATGCGCCGCCCGTCCGGGCGGCGGCTGCTGCAGCGCCTACATGGCCGGCAACACCGACGCCATCCAGATGCTCATCAACCTGCTCCTGGGCATCGAGGCCACTCCCAGCGACAAGAACGACGAGGATTGTTGCTTCCTGGGAGAACGCGGTTGCCTCTTTGTGATCAAACCGATCTTCTGCCTCAACTACCTCTGCTCCCACATTACCGACGCGGCCACCACCGAGAACCTCCACACCCTGCACTGCCTTTCCGCGGCCGTTCTCAGTGGACAGACCGGCATCGAGTCCAAGGTGCTCGACCTGCTGCGCCGACAAGGGATAGGGATGGCATGAGGCCGACTGCCCATCGCCATACGCTCTCCCCACACCACAACCGGAGCCACCTCATGCGCGTGTTCGCCACCCTCCCCACAAAACTGGGTCTCTTCACCCTGATCGCCGACGAGCACGGCCTGCTTGGCCTCTCCTTTCCCGGGGAGGCGCCGCCCCCGGATGCTGCTCGGGTGGCGTGTGCCGACCACCCGATTCTGGCTGAAACAGGTCGGCAGCTGACCGCATATCTGGAGGGTGCGTTGCGGGAGTTCGAGGTGCCGCTTTCGCTCGAGGGCACCCCCTTTCGGCTTGCGGTCTGGGAACAGCTGCGCCGGATCCCCTATGGCCAGACTATGAGTTACGGCGAACTGGCCGAACGGATCGGCGGCAGGCAGAAGGCGCGGGCTGTTGGCGGCGCGGCCCACGCCAATCCACTTGCCATCATCATCCCCTGTCACCGCCTAATTGGGGCGGGCGGCAGCCTGACCGGTTTCGGCGGCGGACTCGAGATGAAACGCGCCCTGCTGGAACTGGAAGGCTGTCACATATGAACCGCGCGGCAAAGCAAGGAATGGCAGCAATCTGCCAGGACAATTCCTGATGTATCTTTTTCAAGGAGGAAAGCCCCATGGTGGACATCATAATCGGCTCAATTACGCCTCCAGGGCCGCCAATCAACAAACCCGGCCCAGGAGCCGGCCTCATTGAGGCGGAATTGCTGCACATTCGCGAACCGCGCCAGCGGATTGTCGGACCGGCAGGCCAGGAACGGCGCAAACAACCCCGGCAGGATCCACGCAATGGCCGGGTGCTGACCATACTGATCCCCAATGGGGCCGCCCTGCCCAAGGACCTGGATGGCAAGAAATATGAGGTCCTGCTCCGCTTCGTGAAAAAATAACCACGCGGGGCTGTGGCCAGCGAATCACCGCGGGGTGAGATCGTCCAGCGGACTGCGCACGGCCAAACCGGGCCGATTCACAGTACATGCGGGTGGCGCAGACGCAGCCGCAGACCTGAACTGCAGCATTTGTTGAGCCGCAAGTGTCTCTACGCGCGGGATTGAAGAGAGCAGCGACGCAAAACACAGCCGGCTCCGAACCGCATGGCGGTTGGAGCCGGCTTGATGGAACATGATGGGGAAGTGGCTTAAAACGGCCGCAGCACCCAGATGCCGCAGGGGCAGGTATCGGCGCAGAAACCGCAGGCGATGCACTTGTTGTCATCCGAAACGTACTCGTAGTCCACCCCGTCCGGGCCGGGGGCGATCTCCCGGCGGAAGATGGCCCCGGTCGGGCAGATGGTCTCGCAGAGATGGCAGTCGCGGCAGGAACCGCAGCTCAGGCAGCGGGCCGCCTGCTGATCCTCGGTGACGCCGCGGTCGGTAACCGGGTCGTAATGGGCCAGGGTCAGGTCCTCGTAGTTGATCAGCCGCTGCCGGAATGGCGTCCACGGCTCGCCCTTGAAGGCGGCCATCAGGTACTCGGCGGTGCGCTTGCCTGCGCCGAGTGCATTGGTGGCCAAACCCGGTCGCTCGACATCGCCGACGGCGAGGATCTTGGCGTCGCTGGTCCGGCCGGCCTCGTCGGTCTTGATCCAGGAGGCCCCAGCCACCTTGACCACCTCCACCGACTCCGGCAGGAAGGGCAGGCTGGGGATGTCGCCGATGGAGATGATCACCGTCTGCGCGGGCAGGAGCGTGCCGTCGGCCCCCACCACGCCGTCTTCCGTCACCTCGCGGGTCATGAACGGCCACTGGAAGGTGGCGCCCAGGGCCTCGGCCGCAGCGCGCTCCTTGCCAAAGGCCAGCGGTTTCTGGATATCCACCAGGACCACCTGATCCGCACCCAGGCGGTAGGCCTCGGCAGCCACATCGCAGCCGACGTTGCCCGCGCCGATGATCACCACCTGCTTGCCAGTGGGCATGGGGTTGTCGCTCTTGGCTGCCTTGAGGTACTCGAGTGCAGGGATGACTCGCTCATGGCCGGGGAAGGACAGGGTCCGCGGCTGATGCGCGCCCACCGCCACTACCACGTAATCAAACTCCTGCTTCAGCTCCTCGACCTTGTCCCGGCTGAGCACCGCACCCAGATGGACATGCAGGTTCTCCGTTTTCAGGAACCGATCCACCTCGACATCCCAGACCGCGCGGGAAAGCCGCTCCCAGGGGATGGTCTGGGCCAGTTTGCCGCCCAGCTGGTTGTCGCGCTCAAAGATATGGGCCTCGATACCGTTCAGCGCCAGTTGCCAGGCCACGGCCATGCCAGCCGGGCCACCGCCGATGATCGCCACCCGCTTGCCGATGGCCGGCAAGGCTTTCGGCGGCTCCACCGCCTGTACCGAACGGCCGAGGACCGAGGCGTCGATGCTGTAGTCGATCTTTTCCCGCGAGCAGTTTTGGATGCAGAGGTTGGGGCAGATGGTGCCGCAGACCGACGCCGGGAATGGGGTAAAGCGCAGCAGCATCTCATAGGCCTCGTCGGTGCGCCCCTCGCGAATCAGGCGCAGACGATCGATGGTCGGGATGTGAATCGGGCAAAAGAAGGTGCAGGGCGCGGCCGCGTCGCGGTTGGCCCAGAACGGTTTCTTCCGCCGGAATTCGCCGGTCTCGACCACCCCGATCCGGTCGCGCTCGATCCCCGGGGCGAGGTCGCGCAGCGGATCGCCGCCACCGAATCCCTTGTCCCAGACACGCCGCCGGAACTCGACCATGGGCATGGGCCCGGAAAACATCAGAGCCCGCTCCTGGGGGGTGATGGCAGCCAGCACCTGCCACTCGGCGCGCACTGAGAGGGCCGCGAGCAGTCCGGGCCGGTCGATCCGGGTGAGGAATTCGGGAAGGCGCTCGATCAGCCACTGCCACTCTTCGTCGTTCGGCGCCACCAGCTTGGCGTTGGTGGTGGAGTAGGAACCGTCGGTTTTGCCGCGAAAGAAGATCTTGCCGCCGACCATGCCAACGCAGGGCCGGTAGCCGAGCACATTTGCCGGATTCTTCGGATTGACGCCACAGACCACACCGACGCCGCCGCAGTTGAACTCGGCAAAGGTATCGCCCACCGAACCCAGCACCCACATCTCCGGCCGCTGGTAGTCGGGGTTCCACTTGGTCATGGTCAGGCCGCGGGCGCCGATGGAACCGCCGATCATCACCCGGCCGCCGGCCATGGCGTTGCAGACCCCGTTGGTGGCGTCGCCCTTGACGATGACGTCCGCACCGATGTTGAGGTAACCGACATCGTCGGAGGCCGATCCCTCGCAGATGATGGTGGCGCCTTTCAGGCCCATGCAGCCGAGCCGTTGTCCAGCCGGCCCCTTGACCCGGATGGTCAGCGGCCGATCAACCGAGCCGAGCCGCAGGCCGATGTTGTGCTGGCCGTAGGATTCGAGGATCAGGTCATCGGCAACGGCCGCCGCGCCGCGGACCTCTTCCTCGAACACCTTGGACGAGATCCGCTGGTTGTTTTCGTCCCGGCCGCGGACGGTCACTGTGGTATGCTTTGGTTCACTCATTGGGCAACAAAGTCCTGTGATGTTGTATCAGCAGATGTAATTGATCTGCAACCGCTCCGCGATGGCCTTATCGTCGATGCCGAGTGCATCGGACATGCCGATGGGCAGGCTCTGGGAACGGCCGAGCGGCGCCATGATCTTCTTGACCTCGGTGCGGATGGTCATGAAGACGTCGACCACCCGCTGGGCGACCTCGTCGGGATCCAGGCGGCGGTACAGTTTCGGGTTCTGGCTGGTGATGCCCTTGGGGCAGATGCCCAGGTTGCAGACGTTGCAGCGCCCCATCTCGTTGCCGAGGCAGCCGGCCGTGGCCTGCATGATGTACTTGCCGATGTGCACGCCCGATGCCCCGAGCATGACCAGCGCCATCCCGTTCTGGGCGACGTTGCCGTTCTTGCCGATGCCGCCGGCGGCAAACAGGGGAATCTCGTTCTGTCGGCCCTGGCGGACCAGGTCAAGGTAGCACTCGCGCACGTTGGAGGCGATGGGGTGGCCGGTAGCGTCCATGCTGACGTTATAGGCCGCGCCGGTGCCGCCGTCGATGCCGTCGATCAGGAGGCCGCCGGCATAAGGATTGCGCACCAGGTTGTTGAGTACCGACTTGGCCGAGGTGGAACCGCTGATCTTGGGATATACCGGCACCCGGAAGCCGAAGGCCATGGACATGGTCTGGATCATCTTCATGACGCTCTCCTCGATGGAATAAAGCGTCTGGTGCACCGGCGGGGAGGGCAGATCGACGCCCTCGGGCACCCCGCGCAGGCGGGCGATCAACTTGCTCACCTTGAACCACATCAGCAGGCCGCCGTCGCCGGGCTTGGCGCCCTGGCCGTACTTGATCTCGATGGCCGCCGGGTCACACTGCATCTCCGGGATGGCGCGGATGATCTCGTCCCAGCCGAAATAGCCGGAGGCGATCTGGAGGATGATGTACTTGAGGAAGGGGCTCTTCAACACCCAGGGCGGACAGCCGCCCTCGCCGGTGGCCATGACCACCGGGATGCCCAGCACCTCGTTGCAGTAGGCAACACCCTGGAGCAGCCCGAGCCACATGTTGGGCGACAGCGCCCCGAACGACATCGATCCGATGACGAAGGGGAAGATCTCCCGGGTGGGTGGGATCCACTCACCCGCCATCTTGCGACGGAGGAACTCCTCCGGCTGCAGCACCCGGCCGAGGGTGGTGTTGATGTTAAACTCGTGCCGGCCGGCGTCGAGCGCCGGGTCAGTGAGCATCGAGATACGGCCGAACGAGATGCGATCAAGTACGGTCTTGCCGGTGGCGTTGCGCCGGCCGCCGCGCTTGTGGGCCTCGCCCTTCTGGTTGATCAGAAAGGTCGAGCGGTTCTCGTTATTGTTGGCATGCGGCCCGATTGCCTCGTTGGGACAGACCGAGGCGCACATGCCGCAACCGATGCACCGCTTCTCGATGATCGTGTTCTGGCGGATGCCGGTGAAGTGGCGATAGTCGTTGCCCCTCTTCTTCTGCAGGACCTCCAGCTTGGGCGTCCGCTGGCGGAAGTAGCTCAGGGAGATGGCTCCCACCGGGCAGACGGAGGTGCAGCGGCCACAGAGCGTGCAGCGATCTTCCCGGTGCTCGATGATCCAGGGAAGATCGTGGTAGGTCAGGCTGCTTGGGGAAGTGTAAACTGATCGAACTGAGACCATAGGACAAGTTCCTTGCGCTCGGGTGGAATGATGACGGTGTGTTCCCGCATGGGCTGGAAATCAAGGGACGGATCGCGATCCGGAACCAGGGCGTCGACGCCGCACATCTCCGAGGCGATCGCCCAGGCGCCGGGACGGCCGCCGACGGTCGCCGGCCGCATCTTCTTCTGATCCATAACCAGAAGACAGGTTTCATCGGGCAGGGTGCCGATGACCGCGTTGGGGCCGTCGATGATCAGGCGGCGGCAGGCGGTGCGCAGCCCCTTGAGGAAATCGCCGTTGGGATGCACGTCCAGTTCCTCGGTTTTGAGCGGGGTGATGATGTGCTTGTAGAGCTCCAGCGGCAGCTTCAGCTTCTTCAGCATGTAGTGCAGGATGTGGCAGAATGTCTCGGAGTCGCTGTGGTAGCCGATGTAGCCGGGGATGTTCTTGCCCAGCAGCCACTCCTTGATCGGCACAAAGGCGGTGTTCTCGCCATTGGTCATGGTGGCGATCCCCTGGATGAAGAAGGGGTGGCAGGCGTAAAGGTTGATGCCGTAGTTGGTGTTCTGCCGGCCCTGGGCCATGACCACCCGCGCCTTGAGACGACCATCGGCAAGGCCAAGCGCGTTGCCGATTTCCAGCGGCCAGCCGACCTCCTTGAGCATGTCGACGTCGCGGTACAGCGAAAAGACCGTGATGTCGCCATGTTCCTCGC
>CAZFPV010000058.1:0-8989 GCA_964521155.1 uncultured Desulfobulbus sp.
CCATGGCGTCCCAGGCCCGCTTGACCCTGTCCCATCGTTTATCCCGGTCCATGGCCCAGTAGCGGCCGGAAACCGTGGCCACCCGGCCCGCGCCGATGCGCGCCATCGCCTGAACCAGCTCCTCCATGTACCCAGCGCCGCTGGACGGTGGAGTGTCCCGTCCATCCATGAAGCAGTGGACGAAGACCTCGGTCAGTCCCTTGCTGGCGGCCAGTTCGAGCAGGGCAATCAACTGCAGGATGTGGGAGTGGACGCCGCCATCGGAGAGCAGGCCGCAGCAATGCAGGCGCGAGCCTGCCGCCTTGACTGCGTCCATAATGCCGGCGAGCACCGGGTTGGCGGCAAACTCTCCGCGCTCGGCCGCCAGGTTGATGCGGGTGAAGTCCTGATAGACGATGCGGCCGGCGCCGATGTTGAGATGGCCGACCTCGGAGTTGCCCATCTGCCCCTCGGGCAGGCCGACCAAGCCGTTGTGGGCAACCAGGGTGGTCATGGGGAATTCCCGGCTGAGCCGGTCCATGTTCGGGGTGTCGGCGACAAAGACCGCGTTGGTGGGCGAAGGCGCGGCTATCCCCCAGCCGTCGAGGATGGTGAGGATGACAGGTGCGGACATGATGAACCTCGTGCTGGATGTTACTGCCCCGATACCTCGGCCAGCAGGGCGTCGGGGTCGATGCGCGGGGCGTCGTGCCACAAGCCTTCCAGGTCGTAAAAGGCGCGGCTCTCATGGTAGAAGATGTGGACCACCACATCGCCGAAATCGAGCAGCACCCACAAGCCCTCGCGCAACCCCTCGCTATGCCTGCTGCTGACCCGTTTAGCGCGCAACTCACCGTCGATGGCCTCGGCCAGCCCCTGGACATGGCGGGTGGAGCGACCGCTCATGACCACAAAATAATCGGTGAACGAGGCCAGACCGCGCACATCGAGCACCACCAGTTCCTCGGCCTTGGTGTCCTGGGCGACCCGTACGCAGGCTGCGGCCAGCTCCTGTCCTTCCTTGTCCGTATACTCTTTCTTCAGATGTCTCATAAATTCTACTGTACGTCTCTTCTGCGGTTTTGTCCGGCGAAAATCGGGCCGGTCTCAGGAATTATTCCTTGGTCTCCGGGGCGACCCCCATGGCCTTGCCCGGTTTTTTGGCCCTGGGTGGGAATTCAAAGCCGAGCTTGCCCTTGGCGTCAAGGAGGAGGAAGGCGTCGAACGGCCGTTTTTTCTTGGAAATAAACTCGGTGATCAGCTCGGTGCGGCCGTCCCGCAGCAGCTGGCAGATATGCTCCGGGTCCAGGCGGCGGCCGAGGATGGTGCGCGAGATGCGCAATCCCTTCTTCTGATCCCCCGCAAGCGCTGATTCGGAGAGAAAACCAGCCGGGGTGGCAAAAACCTTTGTCTGGTCCACGGGCGAGAGCCCGAGCGGTTCCTGGTGGCGGATCTCTTCAAGATCAAGCTCTTCGCCGGATTCGGCGAACACAAACTCCACCTTGCCGCCGACCAGGTGGATTGTGGCGGTGAAAGGCTTGCCCTTTTTGGAGCGGAAATCTTCGAACGGTCCCACGGTCTCGCCGCGGATGAGCGCCACGATCTCCGCCTCCTTCATCACCCGGCCGCCCAGCACCTTGCGGATAACCAGCTTGCGGTCCTCGGACTCGTAGGCCGAGGCGGTCTCGAAAAAGCTGGCGCCGGCCACCGGGGAGAAGGCAGCCTCATGCCGCTCGCCATTGCCGCCTTGCCGGACCTTGTCAACAATGGTGCTGGTCATGGCCCGAATCTCGCGCATGAACTGCGGCCGGGTCATGGCGCCCTTGAGGATCTGATTGAGCTTGTACTCCCATTCGCCGGTCAGTTCGGGCGAGGCGAGGACGTCGATCTGCCGCGCCGCGAGCAGACTCATCAGCTCAAAGGCCTTGCCCGTGGGCGCCAGCTCGCGCTGTTCCCGGACCACGTACTTCTCGTTGATCAGCTTCTCAATGATCGCCGCCCGGGTGGCGGGCGTGCCCAATCCCCGCTCCTTCATGGCCTGGGCCAGTTCCTCGTCCTCGACCAGCTTGCCGGAATGCTCCATGGCCGAGAGCAGCGTCGCCTCGGTGAATCGGGGCGGCGGCTTGGTCTGGTGCTCCTGTTTGTCGATCTCCTCGCACTGGACGGAGGTGTCGGCCGGTAGAGCCTGCAGTTCCTTGTCGCCGTCCTCCTCGCTGACCGCACCGTAGATGGCTCGCCAGCCCGGCTCGACCAGAATTTTGCCCTCGGTGAGGAAGGTCTCGCCCTCGACCAGGGACAGCCTCCGGGTGTTGTGATACACCGCCGGGGGAAAGAAGACTGCGAGAAAACGCTGCACGATCATCTGGTAGATCTTCAGTTCCGGCTCAGACAGGGTTTTGGGCAGGTTGGAGGTGGGAATGATGGCGAAGTGATCGCTGATCTTCTTGTCGTCGAAGATCCGCTTGTCCTTTTTCAGGTAGTTTTTCGACAGGGCTTCCGCCGCGAATCGGCCGTATTGCCAGTCTTGCTGCCGTGCGACCACCTGCTTCACCGTGGGCAGGTAATCCTCGGGCAGGCAGCGGCTATCGGTTCGTGGGTAGGTAATCAGTTTGTGCCGCTCATAGAGGGCCTGGGCCAGTCCCAGGGTGTTCTTGGCCGAGAAACCGAAGCGGCTGTTGGCCTCGCGCTGTAACAGGGTCAGGTCGTACAGGGGCGGCGCGCCCTTGGTCGATCGCTTGCTGGTCTCCTCGACCGTGGCCGGACGGCCGGTGCAGCGCTCAACAATGGCCGCAGCCCGTTCCTCTTCCCAGACGCGGTTGCGGCGGGCATGGGCCTGCCCCTCCTCCTTGGCCTCTTCCTTGACAAAGGCGGGATCGATCCAGACGCCCTCGTACTCCACCGGGCCGCAGAGGAAGCGGGCATGGAGTTCCCAGTAGGTCTCGGGTACAAACTCCCGCCGCTCCGTCTCCCGCTTGACCAACAGCGACAGAGTCGGCGTCTGCACCCGGCCGCAGGGGGTTTTGCGAAAGCCGCCGAACCGCGAATTGTAGCAGGTGAGCGCCCGGGTGGCGTTGATGCCGATCAGCCAATCAGCTTCGGAACGGCAGAGGGCGGTGTCCTCCAGCGGCAGCATCTCGCTATTGTCGCGGAGATTGTTCAAGCCGGCCCGGATGGCGTCCTGGGTCATGGACTGGAGCCACAGCCGCCGGATGGTCTTGCTGTTCAGCGAGCGGCCGCCGGCCTGTTTGAGGATGTATTTGAAGATCAGCTCGCCCTCGCGGCCGGCATCGCAGCCGTTGACGATCACGTCCACGTCCTTGCGCCGCATCAATTTGCTCAGCGCGCTGAACTGGGCCTTGGTTTCCGGCAGCACCGCCAGGGGAAACTCTTCGGGCAGGATGGGCAGATTGTCCAGCGTCCATTTATGCAGTTCGGGGTCGATCTCCTCGGGATAGGCGATGGAGACCAGGTGGCCGATGGCAAAGGAGACGATGTGGTCGTCGCTCTCGAAATGGGTCTTGGTTTTGGTGAATTTGCCGGGAAGCACCTTGACGATGTCGGTGGCGACGCTTGGCTTCTCGGCGATGATCAGTGTTTTTCCCATGTATCCGATATGTTCCGTTCAGGCTGGTGGGGTGGCGAGGAAGGTGCGGAGGAGTTGGTGCCAGCGTTGCGGCTGGTCCAGATAACAGGGGTGCGGGGCACCTTCGAATACCTCCAGCCTGGCCCCGGCAATGCCGGCCTGGAGGATGTCGCTGTTGGCCAGCGGCGAGACCTGATCCTCGCTCCCCCAGATCAGCAGGGTGGGCGCGGTGATCGCACCGAGATGTCCGCGGTTTTCGGCCACGCCCACCGGACCGGCCAGGATCAGGCCGGCAACCCGCCCTGGATGCGCGATGGCAAACTCCAGGGCAATGCGTCCGCCCATGGAGGGGCCGATCAGCACGGCGTGGTCGACCCCCAGGGCGTCGAGCAACTGGAGCAGCACCTCGCCAGGGGGTCGCTCGGCGGCCGGACTTTTGCCAAAACCAGGCATGTCCACGGCCAGCACGCGCAAGCCAAGGGCGGCCAATTCTTCGAGTGTGCCCAATTCTCGCCAGGTCTCGGCCTGGAATTTCATTCCATGCAGCAGGACTACGGCCCGGCCGGCAGGGGCGCCGGCTTCAAGCAGGTGTACGGCGTAGCCGCCCAGATCAATAGTGTGTGTGATGACAGTCATTTTCCCCGCACTCCGGCCTCTGGTTGCCTTGTTTTTCCCTCGGTTCATGCCCACGGGCTGGCACAGAAGTAAGCGACATCCTCTGCTTTGTCAACGATCGGTGGAGAAGCACGACGTATTTCAACCTGGCGGCCTCCCCACCCTGCCCACCTGTCCGCCGGCAGGGTCGATCTCGGCCATGGAGGCCGCTTTTCCTTGTCCGCAAAGAGAATATGGATTATTTTCGCCCTCGTCGTTGGCCCGGGACTGGGCGAATGACTGTCACCCGATGTCTCGCCTGCCCCCGGCGGTACGGGCCGCCACAATACCAAGCAACTGACGCATTCATGGATCTGCATAAAAAAGTGCTGCTGCAGCCCGATTTCCTCCTGGAACGCATCGACAAGGAAATCATCGTTTACCATCCCTCTTCGACCACCTCGATCTACCTCAACGAAACCGGCGCCCTAGTCTGGGAACTTTGCAATGGGTCCGCCACCACCGCTGACATCATCCGCCTGCTCGCCGAGGTCTATCCGGAAAGCCGGGCCCAGATCGAACAGGATGTGGCCGACATCATCGGCCGATTGGTGGCGCATGGCATCGCCAGCCTGCAGTGATTGACCGGTTACACCCTCGCCCGACCCATGACTGACGTTCTCATATCCTTTGCCGGCCGGGCCGTGTCCATCCGCTGCGACGACGGGGCGGCCCGGCAGTTCATTGATAGCCTCTTCCATGACCTTGCCGGAGACGAGACGGCATGCCCGGACACCACCCTGACCCTGGGTCCGGACCTGGAGACAGGAGGCTACCAGCTTGCAGGCGAGGGAACCATCCTTGGCGGTGGCCCCTTGGGCGTCGGACTGGCCGCCCTGCTCTTCGACGCCGTCATTGCCGGCCTGCTCGAGCGGAATGCCGAGGGCCTGGCCCTCCACGCCGGGGCTGTTGCCAGTCACGACAAGGTGGTCCTGTTGCCCGGGGTGAGCGGCGCGGGCAAGAGCACCATCACCGCCTGGCTGGTCGCCCAAGGGTGCTCGTATCTGACCGATGAGCTGGTTTTTTTTGGTGACGACCTCCCCGCCCGGATGCTGGCCTTCACCCGGCCCCTGTGCATCAAGCCAGGCGCGGCCCAGGTGGTCAGGCCACTGATCAGGACCGATGTCCCCGCCGCCTTGGCTGACGAGCAGGGCCTGATCGTGCCGCACCGGGCCGTCAACCCGGCATTCGCCCCGGTCGCCGCACTGCCGGCGCTGATCCTCTTTCCAGCCTATCACCCCGAAACACCGATCACGGTGGAACGGATCTCCACCGCCAGGACCATCGCCCTGCTCATGGGCTGCAACGTCAACGGCCGCAACCTCGTGAACCATGGATTTTCCCGGGTCACCCGCCTGGCCAGCTCCGCCCCGGCCCATCGGGTTGTCTACAGCCGATTCGAGGATCTGGCCGCGGTTCTGCCCCAGCTGCTTGCCGGATCGGAGACGGCATGATCCGGACCATACTGGCCCTCTGCGCGCGGGATGTCGGTGTGGAGGTGATGCACGCCCGGCTGCGTGCCCAGATGGACGCCTTTGCCCGGCAGTGCCCTGCCTGGGATCAACTACTCATTGACGCTGAGGAACAGGGCATGGCTCCCCTGCTCCACAAACACCTTGGAGCAGCTGAAGTAGCGGCGCCCAGCCCGGTGCGCCTGCGGCTCCACAGCCTCTATCTACGCAGCAGACAGGCCAACGCCATCCGCAACCGGGCCATGGCCGAGATATTGACCGCCTTTCGGGACCAATCCCTTGACGTGCTGCTGGTCAAGGGCATCGCCCTGGCCAACCTGGTGTACAGCGACCCTGCCCTGCGGCCGATGCGCGACATCGACCTCCTGGTCAGACCTGACGATGCCGCCAGGGCAGAGGCAATCCTGTTTTCATTGGGATACAATCACGAGGAGCGGGAGGACATCCCGCCAGACTATTACCATCTGCCACCCCTGGTGAAAACGGTGGAAGGGTTGTCTCTCAATATCGAAATCCACCGGGCGCTTTTCCCGTCCCACCCCGATTATCCCCAATGGCCGTTCGAGCAGCTCCTGGCCCGAGCGCTGCCGCTGACCATCGAGGGTATCCCCGCCCGCACCCTCAGCCTGGAGGACATGCTCAGGCACGTCTATCTCCACGGCTTCCGACCACCACTCACCTACGAGCCATTTCGTCTCATCCATGTGGCCGACGTGGTCACGCTCGTCGAGGGACATTGCATGGCCATTGACTGGCCAAACCTTGTTGCGGCAATGCCGCAACTGCCCGCGGTCTTTTCCGCCTTCCACTGGCTGACGCCGTGGACTGAAACGGTGCAGGGCCGGTTGGCGCTGGAAACGCAAACGCCCCCCGCACACCCCGGCGAACCTTATCAGGGCTGGCCCCTGCGACGGTTGAAAACGGTTCCCCTTCGAGGATACCCGAACCTGGCGGTTGCGACCCTCTGGCCTTCCCACTGGTGGGTGCAAGTCTATTACGGCCATGCGGGGGGGCCTTCCTATTGGCGGGCACGCCTCTTCGAACACCCGCGAACATTGTGGCGTTGGTTGAAAACCTACTGGCAACGCCGCACGAAACAGGCAACAACTCCCTGTACTTCTGGGCATTAGCAGCACAACCACCACGCTGTTCCATCTCCAACCGGACAGGAATATGCAGGTGTGTCCAGCTGAAGCACCCTCTGAAAACAACTTTTTTTCAATCAGTTGGCCGATAACACTTGCCTAGCGGGGAGAAATATGCAATTTTGCAGAATCGTTTTAGTTTTCTCCCCCAACAAACAAGACAAGAGGACATCCATGGCCGTTGGCATGACGCAAAACGAGAACAGCAAAGGACAAAAATCTCAGGCGGTAGTGCGGGAAGCGACGACAGAATCCAGCAATATCGGGAGACGGGAAGCGATACGAAAACTGGCGGTGGGCGCCGCCACGTTGGCCGGCGTCAGTGTTCTGCCGGACAGGTGGACAGCCCCTCTGGCCGAATTTGGCTGCCTGCCGGCGCATGCAGCTACCAGCGGGCAACTGAAGGAAAGTACGGAAAAAACGGAGGTTATCCTGAAGAGCGGATACATCTCCATCGACAGAATTTTGCGTCCAAAGTTCGTTTCGAAGAAAATTGGGGCAGATTATGGCAAGTCAATCAAGATCGAGTTCAATACCGGCGGCGTAATTTATGTTCCGGACACCCGGCATGACGTAATCACGAAAGAACAACGCGTCTACCGTCCGGGCGGCGATTCACGGTATCCTGCGAGGCCGACCATGGAAGTCTACGCTGAGCCCAAAAGCAAGGCTACCAGCATAACCATCCACTACAAGAAATAGACGTTCTCCCCGTCGCCCGTCCGCGCTACCTAGCGTTGACGGGCGGCGGAACCGGAACGGGGGTGGTGTCCAAGGCCGGCGCAGCGGGGGCGCCCGTGCTTACACCGGCCTCACTCGCCCTGTTGCTCGATGCCTCGACAGCTTTCAACTCCCGCTCCACATTGCTTAAATTCTTCTGCACCTTGTCGGCCAGCCCGGACTGGGGATATTTCACCAAAATGTCCTGCAGCAGCTGCCTCGAGGAAAGCAGCAGCTTTTTCTTGCCCTCCGGGTCCCGCATGCTGTTGGCGCGGACAAACAGGTCAGCGGCCTTCTGGCGGTCCTGCTGAGCCGCGAGCTTTGCCGCCTCGTCGATCTGCACCCGCGCCTTGTCGGCAAACGAGGTCGTCATCAGTTTGGCTAACTGCTCAATGGCTTTGTCATATTCCTTGGCGGCAAGCAAGGCCATGCCCTTGTCGTAATCCTCCTGCAGCACTTTCTGCTCGGCCTCGCTGATCGGGGCTGCCGCAGGCGGTTGCGGTACGCTCTGCACCTGCCCCGGGGGCTGCTCCCCAGGAGTCGCCGGCGAAGATGCGGGAGTTGCCCCGGCGGTGATCTCCTGCCCTGTCTGCACAGCGCCGGTTTGCCCCTCCTGGGCTTTGCGTTCGCTGGCCATGGACTCTATCCGCTGTATGCCCCGGTTGAGCCAGGCATCAGCCTGCTCGCGACTACCCTTCCTCATCTCCTCGACACTGGCCAGCATGCGGGACTCGGGATAGGTGCGGAGAAAGACATCCGCCTGTTCGGCTATGGCGTACCCGTCCCGTTTGGGCGTGTACGCTCGATAATTCTTGAGCAGGATGCTGTAGTCCCTCAATTCCTCAGCCCGGAGACTGCCCGGCTGCAGGGCCGCGAGTTGTTGCAGGGCCGCCTCGTCGACACGGCCGCGTTCGGTCGAGAGCCGGGCGAGTTCCTCGTAACGGCTCCGCGCCTGATCATAGGCCCCCAGCCCGAACTGAAGATCAGCCATCACCCGGAGCACCTGCAGATCCAGATTGTCCTGCCCCTGCTGGCGGATGCGCTGGAGCAGGCTGTCGAATACGGTCAACGCCGAGGACTCCTGATGATTCTTCACCAGCGCCTGACCGTACTGAAAGGCGGTCTCATGGGCAGGAAACTGGCCAGGTCCGAGAGGCAATTGCGTGTACAGGGTGATGACCCGATCATACTCGCCGTTGTCGAAGGCCTCCCTGATCTGTGGATCGGCGGCGACGGTGGTTTTGGCGGGTTGCGATGCAGGCATGGTCTTGAGCTCGGCGAACAGTCGCCCGCAACCGCCTTCGAGATACTCCACATCCTGCTGATTGAGCTGCAGGAGGGAATCGCCGGCCAGCAACTGGGCCGCATCAAGCCGGGTTTCCTGGAGCAGCCGGCTGTGCAGGGAACGGTAACCGGCCAGGATGTCCTCCAACTGC
>CAZFPV010000059.1:0-8943 GCA_964521155.1 uncultured Desulfobulbus sp.
GCTCGAGGCAGCCGCCATCCCCGTCCGCCTGGTCGTCGGCAGCGAGCGTAATCTGAAAATCACCCACCCCGAGGACATGCGGCTGGCGGAAGCCCTGCTGCGGGAGGAACACTCCATGAAAATCGGGCACGGCTTCGATGCCCACCGGCTGGTGGGCGGCCGTCCGCTGATTCTCGGCGGCGTGACCATCGATTACGAGTTGGGGCTTGACGGCCACTCGGATGCCGACGTGGTCGCCCATGCGCTCACCGACGCCCTCCTGGGGGCCCTGGGCGCGGGCGACATCGGCCGTCATTTTCCCGACAGCGATGCCCAGTACAAAGGTATCGACAGCCTGCTCCTGCTGGAGCGGGTTCGTCAGCTGGCCGACCGGGAGCGGTTCGCCCTGGTCAACGCCGACATCACCATCGTCTGCCAGCGGCCCAGGCTCGCGCCCCACCTCGCCGCCATGCAGGCCAACCTGGCTCGCTGCTGCGGTGTTGCACCGCAGGCGATCAACATCAAGGCAACCACCACCGAACACATGGGCTACACCGGCCGGGGCGAAGGCATTGCCGCCCACGCCGTCGTACTTCTGAGGAGCGAACATGGACGTGCATAGGGAGCGACTGGCCGCCAACTTCATCGAACTCTGCGAAATCGACAGCCCCTCGCGCCAGGAGGGCCGGATGGCCACGCGCCTGCGACAGTTGTTCCGGGAGATCGGCGACTGCGAGGTTATCGAGGATGACTCCGCTGCCCGGACCGGTTCGGAGTGCGGCAACCTGATCATCCGCTTCGACGGCGCGCTCGATCTTACGCCGATCTTCTTCAGCTGCCACATGGACACGGTGGGACCAGCCGACGGAGTGCGGGTCAAGCGGACCGGCGACCTGTTCACCAGCGCCGGCGACACCATCCTCGGCAGCGACGACAAATCCGGGCTGGCCGCCTGTATCGAGGCCATGCGCCTCCTGCGACAGACCGGTACGCCGCACCGGCCGGTGGAGTTCGTCATCACCACCTGTGAGGAGATCGGCCTGGTCGGGGCCAAAGCCCTGGACCCCGGCCTGATCCGGGCCCGGGAAGGATACGCTCTCGACTCCAGCGGTTTTGCCCGGGTGATCACCCACGCCCCGGCGGCCAATCGCCTGACCATCACCGTCGGCGGCGTAGCCGCCCATGCCGGACTGCACCCGGAATGGGGCGTGAACGCGATTCAACTGGCGGCAAAAGCCCTGGCCGAGGCGCCGAGTGGCCGGATCGATGAGGAGACCACCGCCAACTTCGGCACCATCCACGGCGGCGCCGCCTCCAATATCGTCCCGGAGAAGGTGGTGATCGAGGCCGAGGTCCGCAGCCACAGCATGGAGAAGCTCGAGCAGGTGACCGCGTCCATCCGTGAGCGCTTTCAAGCCGTGGTGGAGGACTGGCGCGACCCCTCGGGGGCAGCCAAAGGACGGCCCACGGTGGAGGTGGCGGTCCGCCTTGACTTTCCGGTGATGCGACTTTCCCGGAAGGACCGGGTGATCCGGCGGGTGGACGCGGCGGCGCGCGCCATCGGCCTGGAACTGACCTACGAGAAGGCGGGCGGCGGCAGCGACGCCAACATCTTCAACGGTCATGGTCTGGCCACGGCCATCGTCGCCACCGGTATGACCAATGTCCACTCCACCGACGAACTGGTGGAACTGCAGGACATGGTGGACCTGACCCGGCTGCTGCTGGCCCTGATGACCGAGGCATCCTGTTGAAGAGGCTACCCCCCGCACGCCCCGATGGCGCGCGCACCCTTGCTGCCGGTGACTTGTCTATGAATGCCTCCCTGAATTCCGCGCCCCTGGTCGAAGGCCACAAAAAACAGGGCACCCTGACCGATTACCTGGCCATTGCCCGGCTGGATCACAGCACCAAGCACATCTTCATCGTCCCCGGGGCGGTGCTCGCCTATCTCCTGCGGGGGTTGCCTTCCGGGTCGCTGCTCGCATCCGTTGCCCTCGGGCTGATCACCGCGATCTGCATCGCTTCCGCCAATTATGTCATTAACGAATGGCTGGACCGGGATTTCGACAAGCACCACCCGACCAAGGCCCAGCGTTCTGCTGTGCAGCGGGAACTGCGGGGCTCGTTCGTGGCCGCGGAATGGCTCATCCTTGTGGCGATCGGCCTGGCCTGCGCTTACGCGTCAAGCAAGACCATGCTCCTGGTTGCCGCCGTCTTTGCCCTGCAGGGGGTCGTCTACAATGTGCCACCGCTGCGGGCCAAGGACAAGGCCTACCTGGACGTTGTCTCCGAATCCATCAACAACTCGCTGCGCCTGATGATCGGCTGGGCCATGGTGGATCCCACCACCCTGCCACCCTCGTCCATCATCCTTTCCTACTGGCTGGGCGGAGCCTTTCTCATGGCCGCGAAGCGGCTCTCCGAATACCGCGAGATCGTCGCCTCCCACGGCAAGGAACTGCTGGTGCGGTACCGGGCGAGCTTCGCCGGATACACGGAAATTTCGCTGACGGTTTCCTGCTTTGTCTACGGTCTGCTCTCCAGCTTCTTCCTTGCCGTGTTCCTGATTAAATACCGCATCGAATATCTCCTGCTGATGCCCGTAATCTCGGTGCTTTTCGCCCACTATCTGGCGCTGTCGATGCAGCCGGGCTCTTCGGCCCAGAATCCGGAGAAGCTCTATCGGGAGCGGGGGCTCCTGGTCATCGTCAGCCTCCTCGCCATCCTGTTTGTGATCACGACCTTCGTCAACCTGCCGATGCTGAACGGCCTGGCTGAACAGCTCTTCATCAGCCTGCCCTGAGACGCGTATGAACGAGCCGGGGCAGAGCCATAGCGTGGATTGGTCGCGGATACGGCTTGCCGTCTTCGATGTGGACGGCACCCTCTATGATCAGCGGCAGCTGCGCCTGCGCATGGTGCGGGATATTGTCCTGCACGTCTTGTTGCGGGGTGAGTACCATCTCATCCCGGTGCTCAGGGCCTATCGCCGCATCCGTGAACGACTGGGTGAGGAAGAGAGCAGCCATTTCGAGACGCGGCTGCTTGAGGAGACAGCGACGAGCACGGGGTGCGCGAAGGAGCAGGTGCGCGCCCTTGTCGCCGAATGGATGGAGCGCCGCCCCCTGCCGTACCTGGCCGGGTGCCGATACGAGGGTTTACCGCAACTGTTTCGCGGCCTGCGCCGCCACGAGATTGCCATTGGCGTCTTTTCAGACTACCCGGCGCGGGAAAAAATGGCTGCGCTGGCCCTGGACACTGACCACATAGCCTGGGCCGGCGAGCCGGAGGTCGGCATGCTCAAACCCCATCCCCGAGGATTGGAGGTGCTGCTGGATCGCGCGAAAACCGGACCGGAGGCCACAGTGCTCATCGGCGACCGGGTGGAGCGCGACGGCATGGCAGCCCGACGCTGCGGCGTGCACCCGCTCATCCGTTCCCCCAGCCCGCGGCCGGGCTGGCAGACCTTCGCCAGGTACACGGACGCGCTGTTTTCCCCGCTGCTGACCGGATAGCCGCCCCTGTCCTGTCCGGTCCGTCTGGACAGGGGATGGGGACAGCGTTCAGACAAGGCGGACCAGCCCGGGGTCGGCGGCCAGCGCCTCACCGATGATCCGGCACTGGGGCTGGTACCCCCGCGCCGCCAGAGCGGCAAGCAAGGCGTGGGCTGCATCGCGCTCCATGGCCAGGAGCAGGCCGCCCGAGGTCTGGGGGTCATGGACGATCATCGCCAGCGGGTCCGTTTCCCGCAGGCTTGCGCGCAGCCATTGGCCATAGAAGCGCTGGTTGCGATAGGCGCCCTCGGGGATGATGCCCATGTCGGCATAGTCCCCCGCCCCGTCCAGGACCGGCAACGTTCCGGCTTCGATGTGGATTGAGACCCCAGAGGCCTCGGCCATCTCGTGCAGGTGGCCCACCAGGCCGAACCCGGTGATGTCGGTACAACCGTGCACCCCGGCGCGAAGTTTCGCATCGCCGTTCAGAATCTCCATGGGCAGCCGGTTCAGGGTTGCCATCAGCTCCACCAGGTCCCGTTCCACCGCTGCCCCGGCGAGCCTGCCCTTGACGGCGGTCGAGAGGATGCCCGTGCCCAGCGGCTTGGTCAGCAGGAGCACGTCGCCCGGCCGGGCGCCGCTGTTTAGGAGCACCTCGTCCGGGTGCACCAGCCCGGTGACCGAGAGCCCGTATTTCAGTTCCTCGTCCTCGATGCTGTGGCCACCGACCAGAAGCGCACCGGCCTCCCGGATCTTCTCCAGCCCGCCTTCGACGACCCGCCGGAACACCGAATGATCCATGGTTTTGGCGGGGCAGGCGAGGATGTTCATGCACAACAACGGCCGGCCGCCCATGGCATAGACGTCGGAGAGGGCGTTGGCGGCGGCGATGCGGCCGAAATCGTAGGCATCGTCGACAATCGGGGTAAAGAAGTCGAGCGTCTGGATGAGCGCCGTAGTCTCGTTGAGACGATACACGCCGGCGTCGTCGCTGGTTTCGGTGCCAACAAGCAGATTGGGGTCGCGCGGCAGGTCAAGCCCGCAGAGTATCCGGCCCAGGTCCCCCGGGCCCAGTTTAGCGGCTCAGCCCGCGGCCTTGACGGTGCGGGTAAGTTGTACGGCGGTGCTGGTCATGGTCTTGTGTCCCAAGGTTCATGCAAAAAAGTGGCAACAGGAATATTCCCGGAGGATACCTTATATTTTGTTGAAAAAAAATGTGCAATCTGGTTCAAGATACCTTTCCTCAGCGGGCGGGAAGAACAAAAGTACAGGCACAAGGAACCGTTCTTTGTGCCTTTTGATTTTTCACCCCTCCCGACGATAGCGCAGGCAGCTGATATGATGATACAAGCTCCCGGATGTGACAGTTCGACCAAACCCAAACATGAATGCGGCATCTGCGGGGTCTTTGGCCACCAGGATGCGGCCAAACTGGTCTACTTCGGCCTCTACGCATTGCAGCACCGCGGCCAGGAGAGCGCCGGCATCGTCGCCTCCGACGGCAGCAAGGTGGTCATCCACAAGGCCATGGGCCTAGTCGCCGACGTCTTCAACGAGCCCACCCTGGGCCGGCTCACCGGCCACCTCGCCACCGGCCATGTCCGCTATTCCACCACCGGCGAATCCAACATCATCAATACCCAGCCCTTTCTGGCGACCCACAAGGACATGTTCCTGAGCGTTGCCCACAACGGCAACCTGGTCAACTCCATCGCCCTGAGGCGGCACCTGGAGCAGAAAGGGTCGATTTTCCAGACCACCATGGACAGCGAGATCGTCATCCACCTCATGGCCCGTCATCTCGACCGGGGCCTGCTGGAGGCGATCAAGACCACCTTCTCCTGCATCCAGGGGGCCTACTCGCTGCTGCTCATGACCCAGGACACGATGATCGCCGTCCGCGATCCCAACGGGTTCAGACCGCTCTGCCTCGGCGTGCTCGACAACGGCGCCCATGTGGTCGCCTCCGAGACCTGTGCCCTGGATCTGATCGAGGCCGAATACGTGCGGGAAATAGAACCGGGCGAGGTGCTCATCATCAACGAGCAGGGACTGACCTCGGTGTTTCCCTGGGCCCCGGCGCAGAAAAGTTTCTGCATCTTCGAGCACGTCTATTTCGCCCGGCCCGACAGCGACGTATTTGGCATCAACGTCTACGCCGCCCGCAAGCGCATGGGCGAGGTGCTGGCCCGGGAAGCGAACATCGAGGCCGATTTCGTCATGCCCTTCCCCGACTCGGGCAACTACGCCGCCATCGGCTACTCGGCCGCCTCGGGCATCCCGCTGGAGATGGGCATGATCCGCAACCACTATGTCGGTCGCACCTTCATCCAGCCGACCCAGTCCATGCGCGACTTCTCCGTCCGAGTCAAGCTCAACCCGGTGCGCTCGCTGCTGAATGGCAAGCGGGTGATCATCGTCGAGGACTCCATCGTCCGCGGCACCACCGGCCGCAGCCGGGTGAAAGCCCTGCGCCAGGCCGGAGCCGCCGAGGTGCACATGGTGGTCAGCTGCCCCCCCACCCGTCACGCCTGTTACTACGGGATCGATTTCCCTTCCAGCTCCCAGCTGGTGGCCTTCGGCAACACGGTCGACGCCATCCGTGACTATCTTGGCCTGGATTCGCTCCACTATCTCAGCGTCGAAGGGCTGGTGGAGGCCACCGGCCTGGGCCGCGACACCTTCTGCCTGGCCTGCTTCACCGGCGAGTATCCCATCGAACCGGACAAGAGCTTCACCAAGGAGGCCTTCAACGGCTGCGGTTGCTGACAGCGCCCCCCCGAAAATCCGCCCATGATCGATATCGACGCCTATCGCTGCAGCGGCTGCGCCACCTGTACCGCCATGTGCCCGGAGGTGTTCCGGCTCAACCCTCTCACCGGCAAGGCCGAGCTGATCGACCCGAATCAGGCGATCACCGAGGCGATTCGCCAGGCCGCAGCTTTCTGCCCGGAGAAGTGCATTCTCCTTGTCGAAGCCCCCCCATTCAGGTAAGAATATTTCCTGTCGCTGGCGGGCGGCTATGCCCGTCCGCCGTTGTGTTCGCCGCGCTTCCTTCCTGAAGCCGCCCCCGAATTGTCCCGCTCCCGTCGTCCCTCCCGACCGTTGTGACCCGTTCGCCTGTCCTCCGGGTACGGTGGGGGCCGAACCCCCATGGAGGTTCCGATGGACGTCGCCCGCCTTATCCCCGCCCCGGATACCATCCCCGTTGCCTGGGGCTGGTTTCAGGCCTTTCTCCTGTCGACGTTTTTTCTGCACATCCTGCTAATGAACGTCATGCTCGGCCTGGCCTGTATTGCCCTGGTCGGTCAGCTCGGCAGCAACAGGGTCGACGGGGCCGCGCTCGGCGGCGACATAGCCGGCGCCCTGCCCTTTACCATCGCCTTTGCCGTCAACCTTGGGGTCGCGCCACTGCTCTTTGTCCAGGTGCTCTACGGCCACCTGATCTATACCAGCTCGATCCTCATGGCCACCTTCTGGCTTGCGGTCATCGCCCTGCTCATCGGCGTCTACGCGCTGGCCTATGTCTACAAGTACCGCTTTGACGGGCTTGGTGGCCGGCGGCCCCTGGTGGTTGGCCTGATCACCCTGATGCTGCTGGCCATCGGCTTCATCTACACCAACAACTTCACCCTGATGCAGCAGCCGCAGACCTGGGACCGCTACTTCGACCGGCCAGGCGGCTTGCTCCTGAACCTTGGTGATGCGACCTTGTGGCCCCGCTACCTGCATTTCATGCTTTCGGCCCCGGCCATCGGCGGCCTGGCCATTGCCCTGTACCACCACCTTCGGGAGAAAAAGGGCGCGACCGACGCCGGGCCCATGATCCGCTACGGGTGCCGCTGGTTCACCCACGCCACCCTACTCAATTTCGCGGTCGGCCTCTGGTTTGCCGCGGTCCTGCCCAAGGGGATCTTGAACCCCTCCACCGCCATCGGCATGCAATTGACCGTGGTCCTGAGCGCCGGCATCCTCTGCTCGATACCCGCCGTTGTTTTCGGGTTTCGTGCCAGGCCCGTCCCCGCCTTGCTCTGGACGCTGGCCGCCCTGGCCCTGATGATCCTGGCCCGCAGCCTGCTCCGCGCCGCCATGCTCGCGCCCTGGTTTTCACCCTCGCAACTGACGGTGCGCGGCGAATACGGCCCGCTGGCGCTCTTTCTCCTCATCTTTGCGGGCGGGATTGGCCTGGTCGTCTGGATGCTCGGCATGACCAGCCGCGCAGTCGCAGCCAAGGAGGGCAGACCATGAATTATCCCGTCTGGCAGCTCGATCCCCTCGGCGGCGGGTTGCTCGTCATCCTGATCGCCGTGTTCCACGTCTATATCGCCCATTTCGCCGTGGGCGGCGGCCTTTTCCTGGTGTTAGCCGAACGCAAGGCCTGCCGGGAAAACAACCCGGCCATCCTTGACTATGTCCGCAGGCACGCCCGTTTCTTCCTGCTGGTCACCATGGTGCTGGGTTCCACCACCGGGGTGGGGATCTGGTTTATCATCTCCCTGCTCAACCCGGCGGCAACCTCTCTGCTTATCCACACCTTTGTCTTCGGCTGGGCCGCCGAGTGGGTCTGCTTTGGCGTGGAAATCGTTTCCATCTTCCTCTACGCCTACACCTTCGGGCGGATGGACCGCCAGCGCCACCAGTGGCTCGGCTGGATCTATTTCGGCGCGGCCTGGCTGTCGCTGTTTTTCATCAACGGCATCATCGGCTTCATGCTGACCCCCGGCAGCTGGCCCCAGGACGGCAGCTTCTGGTCCGGCTTCTTCAATCCCTCGTTCTGGCCGTCGCTGTTTTTCCGCACCTTTTTCGCCCTGATCATCGCCGGGCTCTTCGGACTGATGACCGCGGCCTGGATCAAGGATCAGGACCTGCGCACCACCATGGTCCGCTTCTGCGTCCGCTGGCTGCTCACACCCATGCTCTTCTTTCTCGGTTCGGCCTGGTGGTACCGGGCTGCCCTGCCGGGAGAAGTGCAGACCATGATTTTTGCGCGCATGCCGGAGATGCGCGCCATCCTCGACGGATTTCTCCTCTGCGCCCCGATCATACTCGTCGGAGGCCTGGTGCTGACCCTGCGGGCGCCGGCTGGACTTACCAAGACCATCGCGGTCGTGCTGCTGATCACCGGCCAGCTGTACATGGGCTTCTTTGAGTTTATCCGCGAAGGTGGGCGGAGGCCCTACATCATCCGCGACCTGATGTATTCCACCTCGGTGCGCAGGGACGAGGGAGAGCGGCTGCGTCACGAGGGCCTGCTCACCTCGGCCCGGTGGGTGCGGCATCGCCAGATCACCGACGCCAACCGGCTGGAGGCGGGGCGGGAACTGTTCAACCTGCTCTGCCTGCCCTGCCACAGCATTGGCGGGCCCATGCGGGACATCAAGCCGCTGACGGCCAAGTTCACCCCCACCGGGCTGGATGCGATGATCAGCGGCATGGATCTCTTCTACCCGTCCATGCCGCTGATCAT
>CAZFPV010000060.1:0-8856 GCA_964521155.1 uncultured Desulfobulbus sp.
GGGGCACGGCCGCCAAGATCGCCCGGGGCGAAACCGGCAAAACCGTGGTCACCCCGGACAAGCTCTACGATTTCCTTGGGCCGCAGCGCTTCTATCCCGAGATCAAGGCTCGCAGCTGGGGGCCGGGGCTGGCCACCGGACTGGCCTGGACACCGGTGGGCGGGCAGATCCTGTTCATCGAGACCTCGCTGATGAAGGGCAAGGGCGGATTGATGCTCACCGGCAAGCTCGGCGAGGTGATGAAGGAGTCGGCCACTGCGGCTCTGACCTACATCAAATCCCACGCCAGGGACCTGGGTATTGACGAGGACCGCTTTGCCGAGATTGACCTGCATGTGCACGTGCCCGAGGGCGCCATCCCCAAGGACGGACCTTCGGCCGGCGTGGCCATGGTGTCGTCGCTGGCATCGATGATCCTCGGCCTGCCGGTTCGCCAGGATGTGGCCATGACCGGCGAGATCACCCTGCGGGGTGACGTCCTGCCCGTGGGCGGCATCGGTGAGAAGGTGCTTGCCGCGCTCCGGGCCGGCATCCGGGAACTAATCCTGCCGGTATTGAACGAAAAAGATGTGCTTGAAATCCCGGAGGATATCCGTGAGGGAGTAATCTTCCACTACCCCCACACCATCCGCGAAGCGCTGGAGATCGCCATGGAAAAAACCAGGGCGGCCGTCTGATGCTGGGCTGGTTCAAAAAGAAGTTCGGCAAGAAGCCCGAAGAGCCGGTTGTCGGAGAGCCTGCGGAGAGCGGGTCTGCGGCCGGGGAACCGGTCATTGTCGAGGCCGCGATCCCGCCTCCGCCTGTTGCTGCGGTGGAGGTCGTGGAGCCGGCACCGGAACTGGTTGAGGCAGCCGAACCGACTGTGGTTGAAGCCGAACCGGCGATCTTCGAGGCAATTGAACCGGAACCTGTCGCGTCTGAGCCGACGCCGGAGGAGGTTGTTGCCGACCACGCGTTGACCGAGGCCGAACCCGAACCAGAACCGGTTGCGTCGGAACCTGCGGTTGAAAGTGTCCCATCGCTGGGACCGGCCGATGTGCCGGCCGCTGCCGCACCGGAAGCGGCGATCGAATCGGTTGACTCTGAGCCGGAGCCAGTCACGGGACCAGAGGCAGTGGAGGCCCTTGCCCCCTCGGCGTCGGAGCTGCCCGCCGTGGAACCGGTGGTGGAAGAACCAGCGCCCACGACTGAGTTTGAGCCCGAACAATCTGCAGCTGAAGAACAATGGGATGAATCCGGCGAAGTCGCCGAGGGACCCGAGGAAGAGCGGGCCTCGGTGGCGGCCGTGCTCGATCGGGCCAGTTCCAGGACCCAGGAGAAGCCCGCCACCAAATCCATGTTCCAGCGGTTGCAGGATCGGCTGGGCAAGACCAGGGACGCTCTGGTCTATCGACTGGACCGACTCTTCCTCGGTAAGAAGGAGATCGACCAGGATCTGTTCGAGCAGTTGGAGGAGATCCTGATTACCGCCGATCTCGGCGTGGCGACCACATTGGACCTGCTCGACCGTGCCCGCAAGAAGGTCAAACGCGACCAGCTGAGCGATCCCCTGGCCCTGAAGGCCATTCTCCGTGACGAGATCCTGACCTATATCGAGGATTCGGATCAGCCGGCCGAGCTGGTGATGCCCGAGGAAGGGCCATTTGTGATCATGGTGGTCGGCGTCAACGGGGTGGGCAAGACCACCACCATCGGCAAGATTGCCGCCAAGTTCGTCCGTTCGGGTCAGTCGGTGCTGCTGGTGGCCGCCGACACCTTCCGCGCCGCCGCCATCAACCAGCTGCGCATCTGGGGCGAGCGGGTCGGGGTCGAGGTCATCGCCCAGAAGCCGGGCGCCGATCCCTCGTCCGTGGTCTTCGACGGCCTCGAATACGGCGTGGCCCATGGCCGGGAGGTGATAATCATCGACACCGCCGGTCGCCTGCACACCAGCGTCAACCTGATGGAAGAGCTGAAGAAGATCCGGCGGGTCATCGCCAAAAAAATGCCGGGAGCGCCGCACGAGGTGCTGCTGGTGCTCGACGCCACCACCGGCCAGAACGGCATCGCCCAGGCCAAAATGTTTCACGAAGCGGTCGGCGTCAGCGGCCTGGCCCTGACCAAGCTCGACGGCACGGCCAAGGGCGGCATCGTCGCCAATGTCTGCCGCGAGATCCGGATTCCGGTCCGGTTCATCGGCATCGGTGAGCAGGTCGACGACCTGCGCGACTTCAACGCCCGCGAGTTCGTCAACGCCCTCTTTGCCCGGCAAGGCGAATAGCCGGGCGATACTGACGGCAACAGACCCCAACCCTCCTCCCAGGCCTTATCCCGGACGTCCTTTCCATGGAATATCGACAACACAACCAGCCCGGCTGCGGCGGCTGCCTGCTCCTGGCAGTGCTGCTGGCGCTGGTCACCGGCGGCATGCCGGCCCTGATCAAGCTGCTCGGCTTCTTTTTCTACTCCGGCCTGGCCGGTGTCCTGCTGCTGGTCGCGGCCTTCTGGGCCTTCTCCTATTATGTCCAGCGGCGGGTCTCCACCTACGAGGCCTCGCAGACCCAGGATCACAACCGCTTCGTCTTCCTGCTGGTCAACATCTTGGTCAAAATTGCCCAGCAGGACGGTCACTTCACCCGCGCCGAGCTCAACGCCATCCTCAACTTCTTCCAGTATCACCTGCGCTACAACCAGGACCAGATGTACTGGGTGAAGCAGCTGGTGAAAGAGGCCAGGGAAACCACCACTGATTTGCGCCAGCTGATCGACGAGTTCCGCGCCAGCTTTGCCTACGAGCCCCGCCTGATCCTGCTGGAGCTGATCTATCAGATCGTCTACACCAAGCAGCCGCCTCCGGAAAACGAGCTGCGGCTGGCGCGCGAGGTTGCCCAGCTGCTGCAGATCTCGACCCACGATCAGCGCACCATCGAGGCCAAGTACATGTACCGCCAGCGGCAGGAGACCGCCACGGCAGCCAGCCAGGAGGAACAGTACTACGCCGTGCTCGGTCTGGAGAAAGGGGCCGATTTCGCCGAGATAAAGAAGGCCTACCGCACGCTGTCGATGCAGTACCATCCCGACAAGGTTGGCCATCTGGGCGAGGAATTCAAGAAGATCGCCGAGGAGAAAATGAAGGAAATCAATGTTGCCTACAGCTATTTCGAGAAGAAGTTTTCCGGGCGGTGAAGGGCAGGCCTCGGGCCGCTGGCAATGACGGCACGGGGATGGTTGCTGTATCCCGAGACTGTCTGAAAAAACTATACCGTGATACATCCAAAACCCTAAGAAAGGAGCGCGCAATATGAGCGGTGTGGCCAAGAAGATGCAGAGCTTTGCGGAGAGTTCGTCCTGGATTCGCAAGATGTTCGAGGAAGGCGCCAGGATGAAGGCCGAGTTCGGAGCAGACAAGGTTTTTGACTTCAGCATCGGCAACCCGGATGTGCCGCCGCCGGCCAAGTTCTACACCGTACTTCAGGAACTGGCGAAAAATGAGCAGCCGGGCGCCCATGGATACATGCCCAACGCCGGCTACCCGTTTGTGCGCGAGGCCCTGGCCAAGCGGCTCAGCCGCGATCAGCAGGTCAACCTCCAGGCTGGCGACCTGCTCATGACCTGTGGCGCGGCGGGCGGCCTCAACGTGCTCTTCAAGGCCCTGCTTGATCCGGGCGATGAGGTCATTGTCCTGGCGCCATTCTTTGTCGAGTACCATTTCTACGTCGACAACCACGGCGGCGTGGTCAAGGTGGTGGCCACGGACAAGGAGTTCAACCTCGATCTCGCCGCTATCGATCAGGCGCTCAGCGCCCGCACCAAGATCGTGCTCATCAACAGCCCCAACAATCCCACCGGCCAGATCTATCCGGCCGCGGACCTGCAGCGGCTGGGTCGGATGCTCGACGAGGCTGGCACACGTTTCGGCTCTACCATCTTCCTGGTGTCCGACGAGCCCTACCGCAACATCGTCTTTGATAACCATGTGGTGCCGCCGCTGATGCCTGCCACCAAAAACGCCATCGTCGCCTCCTCTTATTCCAAGGAGCTGTCGCTGCCGGGCGAACGCATCGGCTATCTGGCCGTGCACCCGGAGATGCCGGACAAGGCGCAGGTGCTGGGGGCCCTGACGCTGGCCAACCGCATCCTCGGCTTTGTCAACGCCCCGGCCCTGATGCAGCGGGCCGTGGCCCAGTTACAAGATGTGGCCGTGGACAGCTCGATCTACGCCCGCCGGCTCGAGGCCTTCTGCAAGGTACTGGACGGCGCTGGGATCAGCTATGTCCGGCCCAAGGGCGCTTTTTACCTCTTCCCCCAGGTGCCCATTGACGACGTTGAGTTCTGCCGGCTCCTGCAGGAGCAGAAGATCCTCGCGGTGCCCGGCCGCGGTTTCGGTATGCCCGGATACATCCGCCTGGCCTTCTGCGTTGACGAACGGGTTATCGCCGGTTCGGCGGAAGGCTTCAAGAGGGCCATGGCCAAAGCATTAACGAAATAGTCGCCGCCCGAGTACAGTCCCAAAATAGACAAAGGGCCTCCCCGCCATGCAGGGAGGCCCTTTGTGTGTGCAAGCCGTGGGATCGTTCAGGCCCGGTCGGCGCGGCGGATGACGTCGCAGAGCTCCAGGGCAATGGTCTGAATCTCCTCGTGGTCCTCGCCCTCGGTCATCACCCGGATCACCGGTTCGGTGCCCGAGGCCCGCACCAGGATGCGACCCCGGTTGCCCAGTTTCTGTTCGGCCAGGGCGAGCGCTTCGGCAAAGCCGGGGATCTGCTCGGGCGGGACGCGGCTGGCCATGCGCACGTTCTCCAGCACCTGCGGCAGGGTAGACATGATGGTCGCCAGTTCGGAGAGCGGCTTGTTCTTCTTGATCATGATCGCGAGCAGTTGCAGTCCGGCCAGGGTGCCGTCGCCGGTGGTGTTGTGGTCGAGGAAGACCAGATGCCCCGACTGCTCGCCGCCGAAGTTGTAGCCCTTGGCCCGCATGGTCTCGACCACGTAGCGGTCGCCCACCTGGGTGCGCACCAGCTGGCCGCCCATGGCCTGCATGGCCTGTTCCAGCCCCATGTTGCTCATCACCGTGGCCACCAGGGTCTTCTTCTTGAGCTTGCGCCGGTGCATCAACTCGCTGGCGCAGATGGCCATGATGTGGTCGCCGTCGACAATGGTCCCGTGCTCGTCGCAGACGATCAGTCGGTCGCCGTCGCCGTCCAGGGCCAGACCGATGTCCGCCCCCAACTGCCTGACCTTGGCCGCCATCACCTCCGGGTGCAGAGCCCCGCATTCGTGATTGATGTTCTTGCCGTCCGGTTCAACGCCGATGCAGGTCACCCGCGCGCCCAGCTCGGCAAAGACATGCGGCGCCACTTTGTAGGTGGCGCCGTGGGCGCAGTCAAGGACGATATGGAAATCGTCGAGCACGTAGTTTTTGGGGAAGGTGTTCTTCAGGTAGACGATGTAGCGGCCGGCCGCGTCCTCGATACGCGAGGCCTTGCCCACCTCCTCGGCCACTGGCCTGAGCGCGGCCATCTTCTGCGAGAAGATCAGATCCTCGATGTCGGCCTCCATCTCGTCGGGCAGTTTGTAGCCGTCGGCGGAGAAGATCTTGATGCCGTTGTCCTGGAAGGGGTTGTGCGAGGCGGAGATGACCACGCCGGCGTCGGCCCGCATCGAGGTGGTGATGAAGGCGATGCCCGGGGTCGGCAAGGGCCCCACCAGATGAACATCGACACCCATCGAACAGATCCCGGCGACCAGAGCGTTTTCCAGCATATAGCAGGATTGCCGGGTGTCTTTACCAATGACAATGGTGTTGCCCTTGACCTGATTCTTGACGATGAAGGCGATGGCCCGGCCGATCTGCATGGCGATCTCCGAGGTCATGGGGTAGATGTTGGCCACCCCGCGCACCCCATCGGTTCCAAAAAGTTTTTTCATGCGATGTTCCTGATGTTGAAAAATGGGTAGAAAAACGAGGGTTGTCCCGGTCAGGGCGCAATCCGCGCCTTGTCCGGGGTGACGGTCTGAATAACGATGGGTGCGTGCCCGGGCAGGCTGATGCCGTTGACCATGATCGGCAACTCGCCTTCGCTGCTCACGGTGGCGCCATTGACCACGGCCCGGAACAGCATGGCCAGCTCCGGCGTTTCCTGGGCCACCAGCTCGGGAATGGTCGCCTCGACACTTACGGTCGTCGGCTGGATCTTCGCCCCCTGAGGCAGTTCCTTGATGTTTATCGGGATGTTGCGCACCGTTTTCCTGACCATGGTCTCCTTGAGCGCGATATCGGCCTCGATCACGGTCTCGCCGATCAATTTGAGAAGCTGTTCACTCAGTTGCAGATGTACTTGGAGCTTCTTGGGCTGGTTCACGCCGTCAAGATCAATGGTGTAGGTCTTGAGTGCGCGTTCTTGTTCCAGGATGGTCTGCGGCCCGGAAACGGTGATCTTCGGCGGGTTGAGGGTGATGCTTTCCAGGCTGAAGCCAGCGGCCGGCTTGCCCTTGGTCACTGGAGTGATGACGAAGTCCCGGCGCACCAGTCGATCAACCAGAAGGGTGATGGTAGCCGGTTGCACCCGGTGCACGGTGATGCCTTGGGGGAAGGGGATGGAGGCCGGATCGTTCTCGATCACCATGGAGCCGGGTTCGGCCTTGCTCAGGTCCACCGGTCGGGAAACGCTCTGCCGCCGGGTCTCCTGGATCAACCGTTTGGGGCCGTGGATGGTGACCTCGATTTCCCGCTTGTACTGGTTGGCGATGATGAGGTCCGAGGAGAGGTTGTGCAGTTCCAGGGGCACGGCCAGGGTGATGTCCACCTGATCCTCGCCGACCACGAAGAACCAGAGGCTGGCGCCGATGACCAGGCTGAGCAACTTGAGCTGCCAGCGTTTGGTGAAAATGGAAAAATCAGGCTTTCGTTTCATCGGGGGTGCGGGCGAGACTGAGCATGGTTTTCCAGCGGGAGGCCGCCTTACGTGGCATGCAGGTGGCCCGCAGGGCCTCGGTCAGTTCCTTCTCGTCGTGAAAGGAGGAGATTCGACCCTGTTCCACCAGGGAGATAGCCTGGGTCTCTTCGGAAACGACGATGATCACTGCGTCGCTCTCCTCGGAGAGGCCGAGCGCGGCCCGGTGGCGGGTGCCGTAGCGCTTATCGATGTTCGGATTCTGGGACAGCGGCAGCAGGCAGCCGGCGGAATGGATGCGCCCCTTATGGATGATCACACCGCCGTCGTGCATGGGCGAGGCGGGCAGGAAGATAGCGACCAGCAGCTCGTAGCGCAGGTAGGCGTCGAGGCGATGGCCGGTGTCGAGATAGTCGCGCAGGCCGGTATCGCGCTCGATGACGATGAGGGCGCCGATGCGGCGGCGGGCCATATAGGTTGCGGCGCGGAGGATCTCCTCCAGATCCCGCTCGCCGACGTCGCCGGTGCGGTGGAAGGGCGTCTTGCCCATGTGGGTGAGGGCGCGGCGGATATCGGCCTGGAAGAGGATGACGATCACCAGCAGGATGGAGCCGAGAAAGGTCTTGAACAGCCAGTGCAGGGTCTGCAGTTCGAACTTGCCCGAAAGGAAATAGATGATAATAATGACCGCGATGCCGGCCAGCATCTGCACCGCGCGGGTGCCGCGAAGAAGGAGAATGATGCGGTAAATGATGTAGGAAACCAGCAGGATGTCGATGAAGTCCTGCGGTCTCATGGCTCTGATCGTATCAAGCATGCCGGCTGCGGAGGGGGAAGGGTCAAGTGTCCGATACGTTGCCGTTATGTAGCACGGCCCTCCCTGATTGAACAGCAAAATAATAGCAAAAAAGCCGCAACGCGGCCGTGGGGACAGACGATGATACGTGATCTGGTACGGGTGGCGCGAACAGTGCGAAGATACCAGGAAGACAAGGTGCTGGGGACGGATTTGCTTGAGCAGTTAGTCGATCTGGCCCGGATCGGCGGTTCGGCTCGCAACGCTCAGGCGCTGAAATACATGCTGGTGGTCGAGCCGGATCTGCGCCAGATGGTCTTTCCCCATCTGGCCTGGGCCGGATATCTGACTGACTGGCCAGGCCCGGCGCCGGGCGAACGGCCCGCGGCCTACATCGCCTGTTTGCTTGACCGGGACCTGCTCAAGGGGCCGGAGGCGGAGGCCCACTTTGATCTGGGCATCGCCACCCAGAGCATGCTCCTAGGCGCGGCCGAGCAGGGCATCATGGGCTGCCGCATCGGCGCTTTTTCTACCAAGCTGGCCCAGACCCTGGGCTTGCCCGAGCGGTTCAAGCCGCTGCTGGTGCTTGCCCTCGGCTATCCGGCTGAGACAGTGCTGCTCGAAGAGGTCGGCCCGGAAGGAAACATTCGCTACTGGCGGGACGGGCAGGGCAGGCACCATGTGCCCAAGCGTTCCCTGGCCGAGATCCTCGTCGCGGCCCCGGTAGCGACATGAACCTGGACGACATGCTCAAATTGCTTGGTCTCTTCTCGCTGCTTACCTTTGTCGGCAGCCTCATCGCGGTACCCTGGCTGATCGGGCGGATGCGGGCCGATTACTTTGTCACCCACTGGCAGGCTGTCGAGGGTCGGCACAGGCGCCATCCGGCCCTGGCCCTGACGACGCTGGTGCTGCGCAACGGCCTCGGTTTGGTCCTGGTGGCAGCCGGCCTTGCCATGCTGCTCCTGCCAGGTCAGGGGCTCCTGACCATCCTGATCGGCGTCTGCGTCATGGATTTTCCCGGCAAGCGGCGAATGTTGCAGCGGTTGGTGAACGTGCCCCAGGTACGGCAGGGATTGAACTGGATCCGGCGAAAACGCAACCAGGAGGAGTTTGTCTTTCAGTGACTGACGACGACGGCAGGGTAGGGCAGGGGGTGGAGTCGGGTCATGCCGATCTCAGGGTGAG
>CAZFPV010000061.1:0-8763 GCA_964521155.1 uncultured Desulfobulbus sp.
CGCTGAACCCCGCCTCGCGGGCAAAGACGGAGTGCTGCCGACCGACCGGCTTACCGCCCCTGCTCCCGACTGATCGAAAATTCCTCGAAGACGGCCTCTATGGGGATGGCAAAGCCGATGCCCTCGGTATTCTGGAGGATCATGGTGTTGACGCCGAGCACCTGCCCGCGCTCGTCGATCAGCGGGCCGCCGCTGTTGCCGGGATTGATGGCGGCGTCGGTCTGAAGGAAAAGTTCCTTGGTCTCCGTCTGCTGGCGATAGCCGGAAAAAATTCCCGAAGTCACCGTATTGCGCAATCCGACCGGGTTGCCGATGGCATAAACCCTGTCGCCCTGTTTCAGGCCGCTGTTTTGCGAAGCGGCGCGCAGAACCGTCTGTTTGTCGGCATACACCGTGACCAGGGCCAGATCGCGACGCGGGCTCGGCTGCACCGACTGGGCCGAGAACTCGCTGCCGTCGGCGAGGAAGATTTTGATGTCCGTGTGCGAGCGGGGCTGCGTCAGCTTGTTCAGGCTGGCCTCAGCCTCCTGCTGCTCAGGCAGGATCTTGGCCAGATCCTTCTCCCGCTCCTGGATCAGGATCACCAACTGGCGTCGGGCCGGGCCGTCGGGCATCCGCGCCACCTGGCGTCGGGCGTCGGCGAGCTTTTCCTCCTCGAGGTCGATCAGTTTACGCCTGGTCTGGATCTTCTGCCGCATCTCGTCGAGTTGCTTCCTGTCCGGCTCGACCACATGTTTATTGGTAATCACCGCGGTCTCGGTAAGAAAAAACCCGGATCCCTTGCCCCAGGGGGCCTCGATGGAGACCGTGCCGTTCTTGGCCAGTTCGATGGCGCTGCCGGCGTGCATGGCGCGGGGTTGTTCCGTCTGCTGCGGTTGCGGACCCACCGATGCCTGCGTCGGCGTCTGCTTGTCCGAGGGGGTGGTCGATGCGGTCGGGGTCTGCGCCGGTGGGGATTGCGGCGCGGGTTTGGAGGCTGCAAAATAATAGGTCAACCCGGCAGTAGCAGCAACCAGCACCAGCACCGAGACCAGCCTGGTCAACGCGCCGCCGCCGGTTCGGTCAGTCTCCTTCTGCACAGCCGCCTGTTCCTGTTTTTGCTCCCGCACCTGGTCAAATTTGCGGAACAGCAGGCCGCAGGCCTCACATTCGATGACACTTTCCTGCTCATGCGAGCACTTGGGGCAACGCATCAGAATTCTGTTCTCCTCATATCAAGCAATGCCTTGTTGCCAATGGCAATTTTCCCTACTTTGATTGTGATTCCAACAGCATATATACGGCTGGCAAAAAATTGTGATAAGGGACGGCCGTACCTTGTGTACTGGCGATCTTCGGAGCATATTGCTTTATAAAATCAATATACTTCGAGGTCCGGGTATATACGCCATACCATCCGTAATACTGTTGGCAGTTGGCGCCATAGGATATGATTCCGGCATGAACCCAGGCTCCATCGATCTGGGTCACCACAGGGCCGCCACTGTCTCCATAGCAGGTATCTTTCCCTTCATAGTATCCGGCACAGAACTGCGATGGAAGGAGAGGATAGGGATAGCCAGCGTTGCACATGCTGTCCGCAACCACCGGCAGGGACACTTGCCGCAGTTTGGCTGGATAGTACCAACTACTTGTATTGTCCGCCAATCCCCAGCCTATGGCCGTCACCACTCTTCCCAGCAAGGAAGGATCCACCGTTTGAGTTGACTGCCCGGAATACAGGGTAATCGGGGTGATTTTGGACGGGCTCACAAGTTCGAGCAGGGCTATATCGTTCTGCAAGGTTGTCCTGTTATACCCCGGATGGATGCGGATACTCCTCAATGCAATCCGACTTCCCGAGAAACTGGCAAGGTCAAAGACTCCCACAGCGACCTGTATCTTGTTGCTTGTCTGCCCATCAACGCAATGGGCCGCAGTGAGAACCCAGGTGGCATCGACAAGCACCCCGCTGCAGAATTGGGCCTGCAACATATTCGGCACATTTGCATACAACAGGGCCGCAATCCATGGCCAAGCCCCGGGATTCGCCTGGACGCCGCCAAGTATTTTTGCAGAAATATCGGCAGGTTCAGAACTGACAAAATCCTTGTCACTGGCAAACACGGCCTGACTGCAACAAAGAAGCAAAAGACACAACACCCGCATCGTTTTCATCGGCATCCCCCTGAAGCCAAGATTTGGCTCGAGAACCCCTGGCTTTTGAACACAACATGAAACAATGAGATATGCATATCATGGATTACTAACCCGGTCCCAAGAAAATGGCCATCTTTTCCCTGCCTTTTGATCGATCACCTCCGAGACACTCCCCTTCCCTGCCCTTGTAACGCAACGTCGTACCTCCTCCCTTGCAGCACAGTCCAGCCTGGACCGAATTCCTCAAAGCTCGGCAACTCTTGTTAGTGTGCAACCCTGTTCAGGAAGTGGAGTTCCCCCCAGCCCGGCCTTCCAGGGTGAGAAAGTTGAGGGTGGTGTGGACGGTGAAGAGGGGAAAGCTCAGGGCCATGAGGAAAATGTTCAACAGGGGCGCCATGCTGAACAAGGCCGGCAACAGGCCCAGGCGAAAGGCCTGCCAGCGGTGACCGCGGAGCCAGCGCACCTTTTGGCCGAGGCTCCAGCGGTAGCGGGAGGCCGGGTAATCTACAAACATCAGGGCGGAATAGAAGACGTAGAGGCAAAATACCGCGGCCTGGCCGATCACCGGGATAAAGTTGAGCGGCAGGGCAAGGGCGGTGACCAGCAGGCCGACTGCTCCAATCTTCAGGCCTTCGACCAGATCGACCAGCGCCCCGGTGAGCGTCAATCTGGCCTCGCCCTGGCCCGCGCCCTCGCCAAAGCGGTTGCCGGCCCAGGTGCTGAGCAGGACGTAGCCGGGGGTGGTCAGGCTGTAGGCTACGAGAAAGGCGAGATAAAAGGCGACCACCCGAGAAAGCACGACAAAGACCCATTGCAGCGCGGTCCAGCCCCAGAACAGCGGCCAGTGCCAGAACCGCTCCACCGTGGGCGGCGTGGAAAAGAAGGCGCCGGTGAACCGGGCGATGAAGTCCACCGCCAGTTCATACCCCAGCCAGGTGAGGAGGCCGGTCAGGAACATCAGCACCAGACTGGCCCCGAGCAGGCGGGGATGACGGAGGAGGAAAAACAACGAGGCGTCAAGCGGCACCCAGGCCGGTTGTGCCGCCCGATTGGACGGATGGGAGAATTCGGTTGTCATAATCTGTGGTTGAATGAAGAAGGGAAGGACCGGAGCGATGCGTCATCTCCGAATCTTCGGAGTTGACCGACTGCGTTGCCCAGGCCAAGGTCGAAAATGCGGCGTGGTTCCGTCACGATCGGACCGTGGCACAGCGGCTCCGGTCTTGTCCGTGACCAAGGGTGCTGTTCTCCCGCCCACCGGGCGGGCCAAAAGGATTATCAGCCCTGGTAGGCGCAACTGACCAGGTCGGCCACCTCGAAATCCAGTTTTCCTGCCATCAGGACGGTGAAGGCCTCCTGAGCCTGCTCCGGGCCGTCGACCTGTACGGCATAGCCGGCCTCGCCGGTCAGCACGCGAAAGCCACCGGCCCGCAGGGCATCCAGGGCCTCGGTCAGCCGGCCGACCACCAGCCCCATCCGGGAAAAATCGTTCATGTAAAACAGTGGCCAGTCAGCATGACAGGCCGCCGGCTTCCCTTTTTCCGTGATTGGCAGCAGACCCATGGGATCCTCCCGGGTATTAGTTGAACGTTTGGTTTGGCCAGCGTCAAAACCGCTTTTTCAGCCGGACCTGCCGTGATATGATGCGTACTGGCTGTGTCCTGGTCAACTCCAAATGCGCGGCGAGTCCCCTTCCTGCCCAACAACCTGCTGGAGAGAAACCCATGTCGGAACTCAATGATCCCCGTGTGTTCTTTGCGGCGGAACGCACCCTGCTGGCCTGGACGAGGACCTCTATTACCCTGATGACCTTTGGCTTCGTGGTGGAACGGTTCGGCCTGTTTATTCACATGCTGATGCCGCAGATCAGTGCGCCCCTGCAACGCGGGCTATCCTTCTGGATTGGTCTTGCTTTTGTCGTACTGGGGTCGCTCACCTCCGTAACAGCGGTGCTGCAGTATCGCACCGTGCTGCAAACCCTGAAGCCGAACGAGATTCCAAGCGGGTACTTCACCCACCTCGGCACTGCCGCCAACCTGATCGTCGCCATTTTGGGCGGCGCCCTGTCCCTGTACCTGTTCCGGGGCACTCCGGCAGGCTGAGGCCCTCCAACTATTGCCCCCGGCTGCGGCGGACCGTGACCGTCTCGCCGCCGATGCCCCAGTTGTCGGTCTCAACTTCATCGATCACCACCACCGTGGTGGCCGGGTTCTTACCCAGCACGTCCCGCAGCAGACGGGTGACGCCGTCGATCAGCTCCGCCTTCTGGGCCGCGGTCGCGCCCTCTCTGGTTATCTTGATATTGACGTAGGGCACGAAATTCCTCCTCCGCATGGGCCGTTATGCGTTGTCCGGGCATCGGTCGGTCATCTGAGCTGGCCAAACTTGTTTTTCCGTTCAACGGTGAACGACCACCAGGGCCGGGCATCGCCGCCGGCCATGAAGTCGACCACCGCCATGAAGGTGTCGAGCACGCAGGGGTCCTGGCGCAAACCGGTGACTGCCTCCAGCGAGCGGTACAGGTCCAGCGGATCCCGGCCGATCAGGTCGGTGGGCCGTTCGATGCCGAGCAGGCGAAGATCGGCGGCCATGGCCCGGCCAATGTTGGGCAGGTCTTCCAGACGGGTTATTGCGGTTCTGTCCTTGGTGTTCATCGTTTTTCCTCCGTACAAGGGATCAGCGCCCCGGCCCTCATCCCGGCCAACCCACCGACCGGTCAAGCATGGCCGCGAGACCGCCCCGTTCTTCCGGGGTAAAGCCGAAGACCTCCCGCCAGATGGTATCGTTTTCCATGCAGAAGTAGACGCAGGTGCGTGGGTCGGCATGGCGCGCCAATTCGTCGTGGATGAATCGGTACATGGCGGTGCGCCTGGGACGGAAGTAACGGCGTTTACCGTCCAGGCCGTCGATGAATTCCTGATAAAAGAAGCGCGAGGCGGGAAAACGCAGGGCTGCGATCTGCTTGAGCGACGGCAGATAGCGCAGCGCCCCCAGGCTGATCCAGACGATGGCCTCGGCCGGCACTGCCGTAAACAACCGTTCGATGGTGGCGCGATACCCCTCCTGCCAGCCCTCGTGGAGAATGATCGGGTCGAAATGGAAGGCCAGCTTGTATCCCCACTCGGCGCATCGCGCCGCCGCGATCAGGCGCTCCTCGAGCGAGGCGGTGCGGATTTCCTCCCGGGCCATGATCACCGGGCTGTTGAGCGACCAGGCAACCACTGTGCGGCCGCGGTGATCGAGCCCCTGCAGGTTGTCGATATTGACGCTCTTGGATTTCAGCTCCAGCACCGCATTGACGCGGCCGGCCATGTACTCGACCAGGAGGGGACTGAGCCGGGTGAGACTGTCCAGGGCCAGGCTGTCGGTGAACTCACCGGTGCCGATACGAAACAGCCGCCCTGGCTCGGCGGCCAGGGCCTGATCCAACTCGGCGAACAGATCCTCGATATTGACGAAAAAACTCAGCCAAGGGTTGTTGAGATAGGCTTGGAGGATGCAGTAAACGCAGTCCATGGGGCAGTTCATGCCGATGTTGAGCACCTGGTAGCCGCAGCAGCGGTACTCGCGAGTGCCAGGGCAGGGCTTGAAGAAGGCGCCCCGGTTGCGGCAGAGCAGCAGATGGCGTTTACCCGCGCTGAGGTTGTGCGGGTAGTCGCCGGCAACGTCGGGCGTCCCGCGCTCGGCTATGACGGTCACCGGCAGGCCGGCGCGGGCGACGATCTCCCGGGTGTAGGGCAGATCGACGCAGTCCTCGGCCACATGGAGCCGGGTGACGAAGCGGGCCGGGTCGCCATGGCTGGGGCGCGGGGTCATGCTGTTTCCTCCGGGAGAACCTGATAGCGGACGGCAAGGGCGAGGTATTGGGCAGCCTCTGCCGGACGGCCGTGCTTGCCGCAGCCCCGGCCGTAGATGGCGCATTTGCGGGCAAGTTCGTGTTCGACCTGCTGCCGCTGTTCGGCGCTGAGTGTGCCGCGGTCGAGCAAATTGCACAGCGAACGAATGTGCAGGGCATCCATGCCCTGACGGTGCAGGGCCGACAACTGATCCGGCCGGCCGCCGTCCTTGCCGGTCAGCGGTTCGGCCACCCGCAGAAAGGGTTCCCGGCTGCCCACCCGCAGCCAGAGGTCGTAATCCTCGCAGCAGGGCAGGGTCTCGTCAAACAGGCCATAGCGGGCAAACACCTCCCGCCGGGCCATGACCGTGGACATGCCGATTAGGCACTGACCTAGACTGGCGGCAAAGACGTCGCCGTCGGGCGGGTCGTATTTCCGCTTCTGGTTGACCCGGCGACCGTCCCGGTACCAGAGTTCGCGGGTGTGGGAGATCAGGTGACCAGGATGGTCGGCCAGGGCCCGGGCCTGCCGTGCCAACTTGCCCGGCAGCCACCAGTCGTCGGAGTCAAGGAAGGCAATCAGCTCGCCCTGCGCCGCCTCGATGCCCCGGTTGCGGGCCGCAGCCGCACCACGGTTCTCCTGGCGGATGAGACGGATGGGCGCCGCAGCCTCGCCAGCCAGTTCCCGCACCACCCTGGGGGTGTCATCGGTGGAGCCGTCGTCAACGACGATCAGTTCGCAGGGTGCCGGACGCTGGGCCAGCACCGAGCGGATGGCGCGCCCAAGCAGACCGGCCCGGTTCCAGGTGGGGATGATCGCCGAAATCACGATCCAGAGCCAGCCTCGGGCCGCCCTGCCAGCCGCGGACGCACTGTTGCCGCGACCAATTTGTTATGGCGGTTTGGCGGCAGTATAGTATAGTATCGTCTTTGTTCCATGTTCAGCACCCCTTGCCCAGTTCCGCCGGCGCGGCGGCCAGGCTCCATCCGGCCGGACCAGCTCTATGTACACAGACATCCTCATCAATGCAACCTCCTACGAGAACCGGATCGCTCTGGTGGAAAACGGCAAGCTGCGCGAGTTCCACCTCGACCGGCTGTCTGAACGGGGACTGATCGGCAACATCTACATGGGCCGGGTGGTGCGGGTGCTGCCGGGCATTGACGCCGCCTTTGTCGACATCGGCCTGGAACGAACCGGCTTTCTCTACGTCGAGGAGGCACAGCACCTCTTCTCCGAAAGCTATCGCCGTCTGCCGCCCGGCCACCGACTGCGGCGCGAACCGCCCTCGTATCTCTCCGGTCAGCCGGCCATCAACGAGATCCTCAAGGAAAACCAGGAGATCCTGGTGCAGATCGCCAAGGAGCCCATCGGCTCCAAAGGCGCCCGCCTGACCGGCAACATCACCCTGCCCTGCCGCAATCTGGTGTTCATGCCGCTGACCGACCATATCGGCATCTCCCGCCGCATCGAGGACGAAACGGTACGCCAGCAGCTGCGGGAAAAGATCGAGGGGCTGCGGCCGCCGGGTACGGGTTTCATCATGCGCACCGTGGCCGAGAACATCGGCAACGAGGAGCTGGAGGCGGACATGGAGTTCCTCCTCTCGCTCTGGGACGAGATCCTCGGCAAGGCGAGCAAGGCCAAGGTACCCAGCCTGATCTTCCAGGATCTGGACATCATCCTCCGGGCGGTGCGCGACTTCTTCACCGAGGCGACCAATGAGCTGGTCATCGACAGCCGTGAGGTCTACGAGCAGCTGCTCAGCTACACCAAGACCTTTGCCCCCCAGCTGGCCGACCGGATCACCCACTACGACGCCGACCTGCCCCTGTTCGAGTACTATGGGGTCGAGGCGGACATCAACAGCGCGCTCGACAAGAAGGTCTGGCTGCGCTCCGGCGGCTACATTGTTATCGAGCCCACCGAGGCGCTGACGGTCATCGACGTCAACAGCGGCCGCTACGTCGGCGCCGCCGACCTGGCCGAGACCATCTTCAAGACCAACATGGAGGCGGTGCGGGAGATTGCCCGCCAGCTTCGGCTGCGCAACCTCGGCGGCATCATCATCATCGACTTCATCGACATGGAGAACGAGGAACACCGGGAGGAGCTGTACACCGCCTTCCAGGAGGCCATGCGCGACGACAAGAGCAAGGTCAACATCCTCAAGCTCTCGGAGTTCGGGCTGGTGCAGATGACCCGCAAGCGGCTGTCCGAGAGCCTGACCCAGATGATGTGCGAACCCTGCCCCTACTGCGACGGCGAGGGGTTCGTCAAGTCGCGCCGCACCATCTGCCACGAGATCTACCGCAAGATCAGCCGCGACTCGCGCAAGATCGGCGGTTCGCATGTAACCATCAAGGTCAATCCCCAGATCGCCGAGCTGCTGCTCAACGAGGAATCATTCAATATCGAACAGCTGGAGCACAAGACGGGCAAGCGGTTCACCATCATCCCGGTCCCGGACCTGCACATCAAACGCTACGATATCATCTGGAACCAGTAAACGACATCTCACTGATTTTTCTCTCGTTTCCATAATCATCCATGGCAACTGACATTCGATTGCGCGGCTCCTCGCGAAGGGGCGGCGGGCTTCTGAAAACACTGTTTCTCGTTTTCGCCGCGGCTGCGGTGATCGCCCTGGCTGTCGCCGGCGTCCTCCTCTTCGAGTTCGAGAAGCCGACCCTGGTGCTGGACCGGGAGATCCGCTTCCTCGGCGGCAACGTGGATTTGCCGCTGCGGGCAGCGGACGGCAAGAGCGGCCTTCGTTCCTTGGTCATCA
>CAZFPV010000062.1:0-8686 GCA_964521155.1 uncultured Desulfobulbus sp.
GGGCAGGAGCGTGGCCAGGTCGCCGACGATCTCGCCGGAACCGTGGAAGGGACCGCCGGAGATGGCGCAGCTGCCGCTGGCGATCACCACCTTGGGGCTGGGCACGGCAGCGTAGGTGTCGAGCAGAGCGGTGGTCATGTTGCGGGTTATCGGCCCGGTGACGTGGATGCCATCGGCATGCCGGGGCGAGGCCACGAAGTCGATGCCAAAGCGGGAGAGGTCGAAAAACGGGGTATTAAGGACGTTGGTGTCGGCCTCGCAGGCGTTGCAGCCGCCGGCCGAGACCTGGCGCAATTGCAGTGAGCGGCCAAACAGCCGCTTGAAATGGCGTTTGCTGTGGGCGGCGAGCGCAGGCAAGGCGCCGTTGGTGCGCAGATCCTCGCGGTTGGCCGCGCCCATGGCAAACTCCTGGCTGAAGCGGACAAAGGCGCCATCCGCCACCTGGGCGCAGGCGCCGCAGAAGATGCATCGGCCGAGATCAATTCTTCGTTCCTCAACCAGCACCGCATCCTGCGGGCAGCTGTCCGCGCAGCGGCGCACGACCTCCAGGTCGCATTGCCGGTTAATCACGGGCAGGCCGCGAAAGCGCGAATAGAGCTCGATCGGCTTGGCCGGGTATTTCGTTGTACGGCAACCCTGTTCCAGCCTGTTCAGCAGTATCTTGTACATGTCCTTCCCTTCCCCTTACAGATCAAAGCCGCAGTAACTGAGATTGAAACTTTTGTTGCAGAGCGGGAAATCCGAAATTTCCTGATTGCGCAGGGCCATGGCCAGCCCGGTCCAGTTGTGGAACGAGGGATCCTTGACCTTGTGCCGGATGACCTCGCCGCTCGCGTCGGTGAGCAGGCAATGGGAGACCTCGCCGCGCCAGCCCTCGTTGAGGGTGACGACGAACCGGTCCGGCGCGAGCCTGGGTTCGGCAATGGTCGCCGCCTGGTGCGGCTGCTCCGGTTCAGCGAGCAGGATGTCGATCAGGTCGAGCGCGTGCATGATCTCCTCCCGCCGGACCGTGGCCCGGCTAAGGACGTCACCCCTGGTCACACGGTTGGTGTTGCCCGGGAGATCGGCGTAGCGCTCGCTGGGAAAGAATTCACGGACATCGTATTCCAGGCCGGAGGCCCGGCCGCAATAGCCCACCAGACCGAGTTGATCGGCCACTGTGCGGCTGACCGCGCCGGTGTACTCGAAGCGGGCCAGCACGGTATGGGCCGAGAACATCAGGTCGCAGACATGCTCGATCTCCGGCCGCAGTTCATTCAGTTTTGCCTGAATGATGGCCCGCTGTTCCCCGGTCATCGACTGGGTGACGCCTCCGGGCCGGACCAAGCCCTTGCCGAAGCGGTTGCCGCAGAGCGTCAGCAGCATGTTGAGAAACTCACCGCGGATGCGACCGAAATAGGCGGCCGGCGGGTTGAAGGCGACGTCGCCGCTGAGGGCGCCGAGGTCGCCGATGTGGTTGGCGATCCGCTCCAGTTCAAGGGCAATGGTGCGCACGCTGCGGGCGCCGGCTTCGACCTCGATCCCGGCCAGTGCCTCGATGGCCTGGGCGCAGCAGAGGCTGTGGCCGATGGCGGTGTCGCCGGCAATGGCCTCGCAGAGCACGGGCACCCGTTTGGGCGCAACCTCGGTCAGCATCCGCTCGATGCCCCGGTGCTGGTAGCCCAGTTGGATCTCCAGATGCAGCACGGTTTCGCCGGCGCATTGAAAGCGGAAGTGGCCGGGCTCAATGATGCCGGCGTGCACCGGGCCGACTCCGACCTCGTGGATGGCCTCGCCCTCAACCCGGAAGTAGTCGTAGTTGCCAGGGATATCGACGCCATAGTCGTTGCCGAAGACATCGGGCCGGCCGGTCTGGTTGGCATGGTAGCGCACCATCTTCAGCCAGGGGTGGCCAGCCGGGCGGATCCCGTACTGTTCGGCGATCTCGCGCTCGAACAGGTTGAACTTGGGGCCGCCCATGAGCGTCAGCGAGGGGAATTCATTGTCTACCTCGGTTTCGGCCACATAGAGGTCGCTGGTACGCAGGACCGCCAGCAGGATGGTCCGGCCCGCCTCTTCGTAGGCAAAGAACTGGACCAGATAGCCGTTGCAGCGCACCAGGTCGGTCACGGTGCGCAGGAAGCGGCCAAAATCGAGCCGGGGGATGCGACTGCGCGGGATGGCCTCACCGTTTGCGATGCGCAGGAGATTATCCATGGATGGTCCCCCCGATCACGGCAATGGTGTTGACGATGGTCCGGTAGAGCGCCTCCGGCATCCAGACGCAGAGGACGGCCGAGGTCAGCAGCAGGGCGAGCGGTGGCAGCACCCGCAGGCGATGCTCTTCCACCAGCACCTCCTCCTGGCAAGGTCCAAAGGCCATGCTGGTGACGATGCGGGCAAAACCGGCCACCACCAGCACCAGCCCGGCGATGAACAGGCCGGAGGCCAGGGTATGCCCCTGCCTGATCGCACCGAGGATGATCAGCAGTTCGCTGAGGAAGACCCCAAAGGGCGGCAGGCCGGCGATACCGATAAAGCCCCCGAAGAAGGAGAGGAAGGTCCCGGGCAGCCGCCGCACCATGCCGCCGCACTGATCGACCTGCTTGCTGCCGCAGCCGAGCACCAGGTTGCCGGCAGAGAGAAAGAGCGATGATTTGAGCAGGCTGTGGTGGATGAGGTGCAGCATGGCCCCGTACAGGCCCAGGCCGCCGACGCCAATGCCAAAGACGATGACGCCCATGTTCTCGATGCTCGAGTAGGCGAGCATGCGTTTATAATCGGGCTGGTTGAGGATGAAGATCCCGGCCACCAGGATCGACAGGAGGCCGAAGCCGATGAGCAGGGAACTGGCATAGTCGCCGAGACCGGCCAGGACCATCAGGGTGTGCACCTTGAAGATGCCGAGGAAGGCGCAGTTGAGGAGCGCCCCGGACAGCAGGGCCGAGGCCGGGCTGGGGGCTTCGCTATGGGCGTCGGGCAGCCAGGTGTGCATGGGCGCAAGGCCCATCTTGGTGCCAAATCCGATGAGCACGAACATGAAGCCGGTCTTCAGCCAGAGCGGATCCAGCTGGGTGGCGGCGGCGTTGAGCGCGGTGAAGGTCAGGGGCGCATCAACGCCTGCACGATCCATGGAGAGGGTGATGAAAAAGAAGCCGAGCAGGGCCAGCGCGATGCCCACCGAACAGATGAGGACATACTTCCAGGTCGCCTCCAGGGCCTTTTTCGAGCGGTTGATGAAGATCAGCGGCGCACTCACCAGGGTGGTGGCCTCGATGGCGATCCAGAGCACGATCGGGTGCTCGGCCAGGGCGGCCATGCACATGGCGCCAAGAAAAAGCAGCATGCAGCCGATGAAGATCGGCTCGCTGCGCATCTCCTGCTCGCGCATGTAGAGCACGCCATACCAGGAAATAAAGAGAAAGATGAACGAGGTCATCAACAGCACCAGCAGCCCGGCCGACGACACGCCGAAGTAGCCGGGCAGGGCGGGAGTGAACGGGCGCAGCCAGCAGAGTACGCTCACCTGCAGGTGCAGAAGGGCGCTGGCCACCAGCACGATTCGCCCCAGATGCACCGGCAGAAAGAGGGCTGCGGTCCCGGTGCAGAAGGGAAGGAGGAAAACGAGTTCCAGCATGGCTTCAATCCTTGAGCTGTCCGAGGTACATGGTGTCGACATCGTCGAAGGTGCGGGTGATGTTGTGGAGGATGATCCCCATGATCATCACCCCGACCAGCAGGTCGAGGAGAATGCCGAATTCGACGAGAAACATGTTGTGCGATTTCTTGGTCAGGGCCACCCCGATCAGGTAGATGCCGTTTTCCAGCATCAGGTAGCCGATGATCTGGGTCAGGGCCTTGGTGCGGCTCATCATCAGGAAAAGGCCGCCGCCCATGGTTGTAATGGCGGTGATCAGCAGCAGGGAGTAGTCGCCGGAGAGGCTGAATTTCAATTTGCCGGCCAGATAGACCGACAGCAGAATCAGGCCGAGCCCGACCAGCAGCGAGGCGTGATAGCCGATGATCGGTTCCACCTCTCGCTTGATCGCCGCCTTCATCAGGGCGAAATAGAGCAGGCCGGGGATCAGCACCCCCTTGACCAGAAGCATGACCTGGAAAAAGACGATGGTGGTCGCGGCCAGGTCCGCCTTCAGGTCGAGCAGCAGGCCCGCGCAGGAGACCATGGCGCCCTGCAGGGCCATGATCTTAATCAGAGTGGTCATGCGGCTTGATCCCAGCGACAGCAGGATCGACAGAAGGATGACCACCAGGATGACATCAAGACCGTTGACCATCAGACAAGCTCCATGGTGAGGATGATGGCGAAAAAGCCGAGCGCGAACGAGGTGAGGATGAATTTGGGAACCAGATCCATTTTCAGTCGAGCTGTGATCGATTCCATGATGCCGACTGCGGCGTATACCAGGAGCAGCAGGCCGGAAAACATTGCCACGCCGAGCTCCGGATTGGGTACGATCGCCGGCTTGAGCAGGCAGGCGATGAAAGAGGCGTAAAAGAAGAGCTTGTAAAAGGCGCCGAGTTCAATCAGGGCCAGGTCGGGGCCGCTGTGATCGAGGATCATGACTTCGTGGATCATGGTCAGCTCCAGATGGGTGGCCGGGTCGTCCACCGGCACCCGGCAGTTCTCGACCAGCAGGATCATGAACAGGGCGATGGCCGCCAGGATCAGCAGGGCGCCCTGGGGGCCGGCCATGGAGATGGCCTGAGCGCCGGTGAAGTAGCCCGCCAGGCTGAGCGAGCCGTTCAGGCGGTAGAACAAGATGAGAATGACGAAAACCGATGCCTCCGCCAGGGTGGCGAAGAAGGCCTCGCGGGCCGCACCCATGCCCTCGAAGGGCGAGCCGGTGTCAAGCGCCGCCGCGATGGTGAAAAACCTCCCCAGGCCAAGGAGATACAAGAGGACGACAATGTCTCCGTGGAAGGACAGCACCGGCGGCATGCCGGCCAGGGGAAAGAACAGCAGGGCCATGACCGCGGTGGCGAGCGACACCACCGGTCCCAGGCGGAAGACAAAGCTGGTGCTGGTGCTGTAGACCGAGCCCTTGCGCAGCAGCTTGGCCAGGATGAAGTACTTGATCAGCAGCGGCGGCCCCTTCTTGCCGGCGAACAATGCCTTGATCGTGAGGATCACAGCGGGAAGGAGCGGGGCCGCGACCAGGGCGACGACAAAGGCGACTATGGATTCCATGGGCAATTTCAATCTCTGGTGAAGGCTTTCCGGAGGCGGCGTCTACGACACCAGCAGCAGGACCGCGATGGTGAGGATGATATAGCCGATGTAGAGTTGGATATGGCCGTGCTGGATCCAGCGCAGTTTGCCCAGGATCTGGAGCAGGGGCTGGATGAGCATCCGGTCGAGCCCGGTTTCGGCCACGTCGGCGACCTTGCTGCCATAGGCGGTCTGGTCCGGGAAGATCTTGGCAATGCCGGGGTATTGCGTCTTCACCGTGACCAAGGGGCGGAAGAACTCGACCAGGCTCATGGCGTAGGAGGCGCCGGTGTACTGGATACGGGCCGTCGGCCGGGTGAAGCCGCAGCCCCAGGTGCCGCTGTGCTCGACCGGTTTACCCCGGTAGAGCAGGCGCTGGAGCAGGAAGACCGCCAGCAGCAGGCCGAGAAAGAGGCGTGAAGCCAGAGCGAGATGATTGGGAATGGCGCCGAGCACCTCTGGCGAGACGGTGGCCAGCGGGCCCAGGTGTCGCAGTCCATGGAAGATGTGCTGGACAATGGCCTGCGGCCAGAGACCAATCAACAGACAGGCAAGAGCCAGCACCATCATTGCCGCCCGCATGGCCGGCTCGGATTCGGTAGCCCGGCTGCCCTGGGCGGTGCGTGGTTCGCCAAGGAAGACGATGCCGACCACCTTGGTGAAACAGGCCGAGGCCAGCCCGCCGATGAGTGCCAGCGCAAGGATCACGGCCATGGCAAAGGGAAAGACCGAATCATGGTGCGCCAGCCCAAGGAATGCCGCGTAATAGATGAGAAATTCGCTGACAAAGCCGTTCAGCGGCGGCAGCCCCGAGATGGCGATCGAACCGACGAGGAAGGTGCGGCCGGTCACCGGCATGGTCTTCATCAGGCCACCCAGCTGGTCGAGATGGCGGAGGCCGGTCCGCTGCAGCACCGCGCCTGCGCCCATGAATAGCAGCGATTTGAAGATGGCGTGATTAAGGACGTGCAGCAGTCCACCGGTGAAGCCGAAGACCGCCATGATGCGGTCGCCCGAGGAGATCCCGAGCATGCCCAGGCCGCAGCCGAGCAGGATGATGCCAATATTCTCGATGCTGTGGTAGGCGAGCAGCCGTTTCAGGTCATGCTTGCCCAGGGCGTAGACCACCCCGAGCACGCCCGAGACCATGCCCAGGATGAGGATGGTCCGGGGCAGGATCGGGCTCGGGTCGTCGAGGAGAAAATAGAAGCGGACTATGCCGTAGACGCCCATTTTGATCATCACCCCGGAGAGCAGGGCCGAGACGTGGCTGGGCGCGGCCGGGTGAGCGTGGGGCAGCCAGATGTGCAGGGGAAAGACGCCTGCCTTGGAGCCGAAGCCGACCAGCGCCAGGAAAAAGACCACCAGTTTGGTCGTCGGCGACAGCTGGGCCATGCCGGCAAAAGAGAGGGAGCCGGTGGCGGCGGAGATCACCCCGAAGGCCGCGAACAGGAACAGGGCCCCAGTCTGGGTGAAGAGCAGGTAGAGGTAGCCTGCCTGCCGGTTCTCCTCCTTGTCGTAGTCGTAAAGGACGAGAAAATATGAGGAAACGGACATCAACTCCCAGGCCAGGGCGAAGGTGAGCATGTTGTCCGCCAAGGCAACGAGCGTCATGGCCGCGATCAGCACATTGAACATGCAGAGGCTGACCGCGCAGCGCCAGCCGCTTTCGCTCTTGTTCAGGTAATGGAAACCATAGAGCGCAATCCAGGGCGAAACGAGAAACACGGGCAGGAGAAAGAGCCCGGATAGACCATCTAAGGTGAAGGAGAGGCTGAACACCCGCAGCCAGGAGCAGGCAAACGAGACCGGCTGCCCCTGTCTGGCCAGCAGGATCAGGGCAAAAAGCCCCAGGGCGCAGCCGGCCATGGTGAGGGCCACCGACACCCCCCGCGCCAGGGCGGCGCGGCGCGGGGCAAGCAAGGGTATGGCCCCTGCCGATGCAAACATGGTCAGGGCGAAAAACAGGATCTGCATGGTTGGTCAGTTGCGTGCGAGGATTATGCCGGTCCGGGAATCGCCCGTTATGGCCGCTGGTCGCTTCGGAGGCGGTCCTGGGGCGGCTTTGTGCAGGGCGAATTCATGAGGGGCGAGGAAGGCTTTGGCGGGTGGGAAACAACAATGGCGGCGGGTTCGGTGCGACGCTTGAAATGCAGAAAGCCCGGGGGAAGCCCCCCGGGCCGCGCGCAAGGCATCGATCCTTCACCCGATCCGGGCTCACTGCTCGATGATAAACCCGTACCAGGGGGCAGCGGCGGATTCGTTGCCAGCGCAGGGAAGCACGCGGCCGCCATTGCATCGTCGGTGTACGTACTCCTGCCAGGCTTGGGCCTGCGCCCGTGAGGCAAATGGCCCCGCTGAGAGAATCTGGCCGGAGGCCATCATCGGCGAGGCGGAATTCTGCCCGTTTGTGCCGTCCTGCTGCTGTATGCCGATCATCATGGTCATGGTGTGCCTGTTTCTGATAGGTGCTGGTTACGCAAGGGTTGAAAACAACTAAACCAATAAAGCACACGGCGTGCCAGCTTACCCCATCGTGGGCGCAGACCGCAGTTTTTACGCCTGGGACGATGGGGCACGGGGCAGGCGAGATCGGAAAAGAACGAGCAATCAGGAGGGTGCGTCAGGGGCCCGGCCGCAGTGACCAAGGAGGAAATGAACGCCTCGTCCCGGCTGTCACCGTTCACTGGAGGAACACAGTGGCAGGGGCTGGGGAGCGATGTGCCAGGTAACTCGCTGAATGAATGTACGAATTAAAGGAAGATAAGCCGGTCGATCAGGGTCGGGCCACGATTGGGGCAATTTGCCCCACCGGGGCGTCGTGCCCCAGGCGGATGCGAGGCGGCTCAGGCGCCAAAGGGGCCGGGAAAGAGTGGTGTCTGCGGATTGGCCTGCTCGCCGCTCTGCTGGTGCAGCTTGCGGTACAGGGTTTTACGGTCAACCTGCAGGATTTGCGCGGCCAGAGTCTGGTTGCCGCCCACGACCTGGAGGACATGGTGCATGTAGCGCTGCATCATCTCGGCCATGGGGATCAGCTCGCCCGCCCAGGGCAAATCGTTCACCCGCTGGCCATGATCGGGCCGGTGGTGGAGGATTTTTTCCGGCAGGTCATCGGGGATGATCTTGCTAAATCCGGTCAGGGTCACCGCATGTTCCATGGCATTGCGCAGTTCGCGGACATTGCCCGGCCAGCGGTAGGCCAGCAGCTTCTGGGCGGTGGCGTTGGTCATGCCGTCAACGGCCTTGCCCTGGCGGGAGGCGAACAGTTCCACATACTTGCCCGCCAGCAGGAGGATATCCGTGCCCCTGGAGCGCAGGGGCGGCACCTCCACGGTGATCACATTGAGCCGATAGAGCAGGTCTTCGCGAAAGCTTCCCTCGGCCACCGCCTCTTCCAGGTTGCGGTTGGTGATGGCGATCACCCTGACATCAAACGGTTTTTCGCTGTTGGCGCCAAGCGGCCGGACACTGTGTTCC
>CAZFPV010000063.1:0-8675 GCA_964521155.1 uncultured Desulfobulbus sp.
GCACGCCAGTCCTCGCAGACCCCGCTCACCTGGTACTGCGCCGCCACCGCCTCGTCCTGGAGCAGTTTGTCTCCGCTCTGGGCCACCATCACCGGATCAAGAACGATGTTTTTTACCGCGAACCGGCGTAGACCCTCGGCCACGGTGCGGATCAACTCGGGCGAAAACAGCATGCCGATTTTGACCGCGTCCGCGCCGATGTCCAGGAGCACCGCCTCCATCTGGGCGGCGACGAAATCCACCGGCACGGCATGGATGGCGGTCACGCCCATGGTGTTCTGGGCGGTGAGGGCGGTGATCACGCTCATGCCGTAGCAGCCGTTGGCGGCAAAGGTTTTCAGGTCGGCCTGGATGCCCGCGCCGCCGCCGCTGTCCGAACCGGCAATGGTCAGGACGCGGTGATAGTGCTTCTTCTCTTGCATACTATTTCCTCAGGTTCCACGGACAAGATCCGTTGTTTGAGCGCGGCAGCCGCGCTTTGCGGGCAGGCCGCGGCAACGATGGCCGAAACCACGGCCACGCCATCGGCCCCGGCGCGGAGCACATCCGGCGCATTCCCCTGATGGATGCCGCCGATGCCGACCAGGGGCAGGGAGACCGCCTCCCGGATGCGGCGGATGCCTTCCAGGCCAAGCGGCGTGGCGGTGTCGGTTTTGGTCGGGGTGGCGAAGACCGGGCTGATGCCGATGTAGTCGGCGCCCTCGGCTTCGGCGCGGATGGCGTCGTCAAGCGATTCGGCCGAGATGCCGATCAGCATGGCGTCGCCGACCAAGCGCCGGGCATCGTTGATGTGCATGTCGCTCTGACCGAGATGGACGCCGTCGGCGTCCACGGCCAGGGCCACGTCGAGCCGGTCGTTGATGATCAGCGGGATGCCGGCGGCGGCAAGCAGGTGCTTGAGCCGGCGGGCCTCGTCGATAAATTCCCTGGTGTCGCAGCGCTTCTCCCGCAACTGGACGCAGGTGACGCCGCCGGCGATGGCGGCGCGGACGATCTCTACCGTTGTCCGCCCCAGGGACAGATTCCGGTCGGTGACCAGATAGAGCGAGTAATCCGGCATGGGGCTCAGGCCTCGCTGATGCGGCAGCGGGTGCGCACCTGATCCGGAGAGAGGGTGTAGAGGGCGTCAAGCAGGGCCACCACGAAGCTGCCCGGGCCCGAAGCGGTTGCCCCGGCCATCTCGCCGGCTATACCCAGGAAGGCGAGCCCGGTGGCCGCGGCGGTGACCGGGTCGGCATCGACCGCATGGAAGGCGCCAACAAGGGCCGAGGCGGCGCAGCCGGTGCCGGTGACCATGGGCATGAGCGCATGTCCGCCCTCGATCATCAAGGTGCGGGCGCCGTCGGTGACCAGATCGACCTGGCCGGTGATGGCCAGGGTCGTGCCCAGTTCTCGGGCCAGCAGACTGGCGGTTGCGGCAGCCTCCTGCACCGAACTGGTCGCATCGACGCCCCGGGTGGAGGAGATCTGGCCGGCCAGGGAAAGAATCTCGGAGGCGTTGCCTCGAACCACGGCCACCCTAGCCTCGGTGAGGATCTTGCGGGCGGCGCGGGTGCGCAGGCCGGTGGCGCCGGCGCCCACTGGGTCGAGGACCACGGGCTTGCCCAGATCGGCGGCGCGGCGTCCGGCCTTGATCATGGAGGCGACCCAGCTGTCGGTGAGGGTGCCGATGTTGAGCACCAGGGCGCCGGCGTGGGCGACCATCTCCTCGACCTCGTTCTCGGCATGGGCCATGACCGGCGACGCGCCGGCGGCCAGGAGCACGTTGGCAGTAAAGTTCATCACCACGAAGTTGGTGATATTATGGACAAGCGGCTTGTCGCGGCGGATTCTGGTGAGATTGTCGGCGGCGAGAGCGGCGAGCTGGGACATGCTGACACCTTTTTCCTGTGAACACAAAAACCTTGTAAGGCAGGGAAAAAGGCGGCGAGAGTTTCTGCAATTCCCTTCGCTGGAATTATCCAGATCAGGTTCAACGGGTCTCATCTCAGGCCTGGGGCCACCCCTGCAAGAAAGAATCACTCTGTATAAGAAACGCGCCCGACCCTGTCAAGACCTACCTGGGTCGGCTGGCCGGCGCGGCAGGGATGAGCACCGTGGCCGAGATGGCCGTGTCCGCCGGGAAGCGGGAGGCGCTCCCGGCCGGGACAATGCCAAGGAAATGCAGGCCGGTATCGCGGGCAGCGCGAAGATCAGCCAGAGCATCACCGACAAACAGGCAGCGTTGGGGCGCGAAAGCAAACCTGCGGACCACGTCGGCGACGATCTCGGATTTGCCCCGGGGCGATCCGTGGACCTCGAGGAAGAACCCCCGCAGCCCCTTGCGCTCGGCAACGCGGTTCATCTCTTCATGCGGGGTGGCGGAGACGACAAAGGCGGGAATCTGCTGGCGCTCAAGCCAGCGCAGCGATTCGGCAGCGCCGGGTACCAGCGCTGCCGCCAGCACACCGTCGAAGACCAGGTCGGCAAAGCGCCGGCCCAGGCGGTCAAGATGGCTGTCGTCCACCGCCATGCCGGCGATGACCTCGCAGCAGTGGCGCAACTTGCGATGCCGCGCCATGCCGCCGTTGTCCAGGTGGAAGCGGACCACCGCGGCCTGTACGGCAGGACCGTGCTCGGCAAACAGCTCGGCAAAGGCGCGAACCTTGATGTCTGTGGAGTCGGCAATGACGCCGTCGAAATCAAAGAAAACCGCCTGCCAGTGGTTGTGTGTATCCATGGAATAATAGTGTGTTGATTGATATTGTTCATGAGCTGCAGGAGAGCATGGAGCAGCCGGGTCGATGCCGGGCCCATTCCGGCCGTTTCTCGGCAAAGCGCTCCCGGCCGGGTTGTTCGTCATAGGGATGGCGGAGTACATCGAGCAGCTCGTGCACCGGGGCGAAGTCGCCTTGGCCGACCGCATCGATGGCCAGCTGCGCCAGGTAATTGCGGAGGACGTAGCAAGGGTTGACCGCGTGCATTCGGGCCTGCCGCGCCTCATCAGCCATGCCGTCCTGGCATAGGCGCTGCTGGTAGCGGACCAGCCAGGCGTGGAGACGGCCGCGATAGCTTGCGGTGAGCTGTACGGGTTGATAATAAGCGGGCCGCAGCGGGGCAATCAGCGCCTCGGGCGTCAGTGCCTCGCCGTCTGCTTTGGCCTGCACCAAGGCCAGGCGGCGGAAAAAGATGGTCATGTCGGTCTCGACCTCAGGCAGCAGGCGGAGCAGGTCCTCTATGAGTTTTTGGTCCGTGTCCGGGACAAAGGCCGCAAACCCGAGTTTGGCCGCCATAGCCGTTTGCCAGCCCTGCTCGAACTGGCGAGGATAGTCTCGCAGGGCCTGTTCCAGCGGTTCGGTCTCGCCCACCAGGGGCAGGAGGGCATTGGCCAGCTGGGCCAGGTTCCAGTGGGCGATTTGGGGCTGGCGGCCGAAGCAGTAACGGCGGCCATGGGCGTCGGTGGTGTTGGGCGTCCAGGTGGGGTCATAGTCTTCCAGCCAGCCGTAGGGACCGTAGTCGATGGTCAGGCCGAGGATCGACATGTTGTCGGTGTTCATGACCCCGTGGACAAAGCCAACCCGCAGCCAGTGGACCATCAGCTCGGCTGTGGTTCGGCAGACCTCGGCGAACCACTGGCTGTAGACCTCGGGCGAGGGGGGGCCCAGATGGGGAAAGAGGGTGCGGATGGTGTGGTCGGCCAGCTGTCTGAGCACCGCCAGTTCGTTGCGGCTGGTGAATATCTCGAAATTGCCGAAGCGGATGAACGAGGGCGCCACCCGGCAGACAATGGCCCCGGGCTCTTCCTCCGGGTGGCCGTCGTAGAACATGTCGCGCTCCACCGGCTCGCCGGTGAGGATCAGGCTGAGCGCCCGGGTGGTGGGTACGCCCAGGTGATGCATGGCCTCGCTGCAGAGAAATTCGCGCAGGGAGGATCGCAACACGGCAAGACCATCAGCGTTGCGGGAGTAGGGAGTCGGCCCCGCACCCTTGAGCTGCAGGGTCCAGTGCTGTCCCTGGGGGTTGACCACCTCGCCCAGGTTGATGGCCCGGCCGTCGCCCAGCTGGCCCGCCCAGTTGCCGAACTGATGGCCGCCGTAGCAGGCAGCGTGCGGATCCATGCCAGGCAGCAGTTGGTTGCCGCTGAATACCTGAAGGAAGCGATCGGTTTCGCATTCGCGCGGCGACAGCCCCAGCAGTCCCGCGCTTTCCGGCGAGAAAGCCACCAGTTTCGGCGCTGAAACGCGGGCCGGCAGCACCCGCGAGGAGCAGGCGGCGAAGATTTGACGCCGCCGGTTTTCAGCTGCCGGATCAACAGGCAGTTCGTTGACGAACCGGTTGTCGAAGCGAAGGCTGTCGAGGCTTCCGGAGGGTTGTATATGTTTTGTCATAGCTTGTATCCTGTATCCTGATCAGGGCAAAAGGTCCAAACCGGTCATGGCGTCAGGGCACGGTGTCCGGAGGCACGGCGGCAAGGCGCTTGCCGAACCCGTGAAATTGCAGTAGGACTGAACGCCTATGCACAACCTCAGACCCTATCTCGCAGCCTCGGCCATGGTGCTGTTCTGGTCCGGCTGGATCACGCTTTCACGCTATGGCGTCCAGACCAGTCTGGAGCCGGCTGACATCACCTTGCTGCGCTACCTGACCACGCTGGTGGCCCTGGCGCCGCTGGTGATCCGCTATCCCTGGCGGAAATTCCCCCTGCATCAGTACCTGGTGGTCGGCCTGGGGGTCGGCTTTCCCTACACCATGTTTTCCTTTTATGGGCTCAAGGTGCTGCGCGCCGCCCACGCCGGCGTGCTGGTCAACGGCATGTTGCCGGTGCTGGGCGCGGTGGTGGCCTGGTTCCTCTTCAAACAGCGGATCGCGGTTCGCCGGTACCTGGCCATCGGGTTGATCTTCCTGGCCAACATCGTCATGACCGGCGGCTCGGTCTTCTCGCTGAGCCAATCCGGCGGCATCGCCATGCTGCTTGCCGCCGCGGTCTGTTATACCGCTCACATGACCGGAATCCGGCTGTACAAGATGACCTGGCAGGACGTGATCGTCATTGTGCCGGTGGTCAACGTGGCCCTGTTCGCGCCGCTGTGGTTCCTGTTCCCCCACAATCTTTTCCAGTCTTCCCTGCACGATATGGCTGTTCAGGCCATATATCAAGGCCTGGTCATCAACATCCTGGCCATGACCTGCGTCGCCTACGCCATCCGCCATATCGGCACCATCACGGTCTCGCTGTTCACCTCGTTCGTGCCCGTGACCACGGCGCTGCTGGCCTGGGCCTTCCTTGGCGAGGCGCTCAATCCCTGGGAGATCGCCGGCATCGTCGGCTGTTCCGCCGGCCTTGGCCTCTATGCCTGGGAGCCGCGTCGACCTGCGGATGGACAAAGCAACATTGTTTCCATGAAGATCGAGGGCTAACCATAAGAGAGCTGTAGCCAGAGTCCGGGTGGCAGTCGGCCGCTACCGACGCGGTGTCAGCCCAATGGCTGCCGCGCACCAGGGTGGCTTGTCAGTAAATCAATTACGAGGATTGAAGTGGTTTGCGGCGGAAGCCGGCGTCCCGCGCCGGTTCTGATCGGAGGAAAGGGCAAGACTCGGTGTTCAGAGCACCCGCAGCTTGAGGTTGGCGACGCCCTGTCTGGTCATTGACAGCTGCTTGGCCAAGCGGTAGCTGAGATCGACGTCGCGGCCGCGGACGTACGGGCCCCGGTCGGTGACCACGGCCTCGGCCTTCTGGCCGGTATCCGGGTTTTCCAGCTCTACCCGGGTGCCCAGGGGAATGTCCCTGTGGGCGATGGTGAGGCCGTGCATGTTGAACGGCTGGCCATTGGCCATGGGCCGACCGTGATGGTACTTGCCATACCAGCTGGCCACCACCTCTTCGGTCCCGGCCGTTTCGGCATCGCTGTCCCTGGTCGGGATGGTGATGGTCTGTCCTGCCTGCAAGTTCTTGGGGTCGGTGATATTGTTGGCTTCCAGGATCGCCTTCGGGTTGACATGATACTTCTGCGTCGCCAGCCCCCAGATGGTCTCTCCTTTTTTTAGTACATGCTTCAGGCTGGCTTCGTTCCCACCCCTGGTCTGCGGGGTGGAGGACGTGGATTGCATGGCGGGGGTGGTTTTACTTTGGCGCTGGGCCGTTTCCCTGGCCAGGACATCGGCAAACCCGACCTGCGAAGAGACCGTGGCCCCAGCCTTGACGATCCAGTCGCCGGTTTTCTTCGATTTGCCGACCGCAGTGGGATTGGTCTTTCGCAGAGTGGCAAAGTCAGTGCCCAAACGCGTGGTCACGTCCGTGATGGTGTCGCCTGGTTTGATGGTGTAGTGCATGCGATCGCCCCTGATATGCCTTGCCGTGGAACAGGTTGCGCACCCATTCAGTATTTGTGTATCGACATCGCCGCCAATCGAATTTAGCCAAAACCACGCATCCGGTCAATGCATCCGGTGCTTTTTCCCGTTTTGATATGGGGCTAGACGGGATGACCGCCAGTGCCGACGGGATCAAGGCGCTGGCAGTAACGCGTGGGAAAATACAAAGAAAGACAGGTCGAAAACAGTTGGCCAAGAACCGAGAGTCGGCTATTTTTGCTGCCGGCTGACAAATGGTTGTTTGCCGGCAGCACCGCCAGGATATCCAACGAGAGGGAGAGCAACATGCAACGTGCTGGAGTTGAACAAATTGTTAAACAGGTCTGTCTGCTGGGCGCGTTCCTTGCGCTGTCGCCGATTCTGCACTGCCCCGATATGCAGGCGACGGAAGGTGGCGGCGGAGCATATCTCAATGGAGCGGAAGGCTTTCTCGCAGGCGCTCTTCCTCCACCAGGATGGTATTATCTCAACTACCTGGTCCATTATTCCGCTGACCGCCTGAATGACGGCAACGGTAACGAGGCGCCGATCGACTTCCAACTCGATGTCACCGCCAATGCCTCGCGTTTTCTGTATATGTCGGACAAGGCTCTGCTGGGAGGCACCCTGGGCGCGCATGCCCTCATCTCCCTGATGCATGCCAGCGTCGACACCAGCCTGGGCGATGACACCAAGAGCGGTGTGGGAGATCTCACCGTGGGCCCGGTGCTTGCCTGGCATTTCAGCAAGCAGCTGCATGCCGCGGCAGGCCTTGACATCACCGCTCCCGTCGGCGCGTACGACGAGCAGGATCTGGCCAATCTGGGCAGGAATTACTGGACTGTCGAGCCGATATTTGCCGTCACCTGGATGGCTGACAACGGCCTGGAGGCGTCGGCAAAGTTCATGTACGATTTCAACACGGAAAACACCGATACCGAGTACACCTCCGGCCAGGAATTTCACTTTGATTATGGCGTCGGTTACCAGATCAACGCTTGGAAGATTGGCGCCCAGGGATACTATTACAAGCAGATAACCGATGACGACGGTCCCGGCGCCGATGCCAATGACGGCAACAAGGGACTGGTGTTTGCGGTCGGACCTGCGGTCAAATATGATTTCAAATCCGGTGGTTTTATCGAATTGAAATACGTCAAGGAAATGGAAGCCGAAAACAGGCCTGAAGGCGACAAGCTGCTGTGTAAACTGGTGGTCCCGTTCTGACGCCGGCCTGCACAGAGCCATTATCAGAAGAACAATCTACGGGAGCAGGCGCAGCCCGGGACGGACGTGACCATTGTCCGTGCTGCTCGCAGCCTGCTCCCGATTTGCCGTATCCACAGCCCCGCGGCCATGACCATTGCACCGAGGCGATGGCGCTGCAGTAGGCTGGCGAAATATTCATTCCCTCCCGCTTTGTCCTCACTTTTTGCAAGGAAGCCGTCGATAAGAACAGCAAGGGAGGACAGGCAGGCCTGTCCCTACCATTCACCATACCCCAGCAACCCCATCGACTACTGCATATGCATCAAGGACTGATCATGCTTCCAAGGGAGGGAGATATGCGATTTCGAATCAGAAAGAACAGGGATGGCGCCGTGTTTACCGTGGTTGTTGGCGGCGCCATGGACGAAGGCGATGCCTGGGATGTGCTTCTGGTGGCCCAGACCATGCTCAGCATGGCCCGCTGCCGCGAGTTGGTGCTTGACCTGCGGGATGCCAGCATCGACGACGAGGTCACCGTGTTCAATACCGACACCCTGATGTCGGTGTTCGAGGAAGGCCTCTGCCAGAAGGACCGCACCGTGGTGCTTCGTCACCCCGGCGACAAGGAAATCCGCATCAGTTCCGATCAACTGCCGTTGGCCGTCAACCAGGAGTATGCAGAGGTCAGCGTCGGCGAGGCGAAATTCTTTAGCCGAGCCCTGCAGTGGCTCGAACAGGAAGCCCGTTTCCTGCCCAACTGCTGAGCCGCACCCAGCACTGTTGCCGGCCGGAGGACAGTCGTCAGTCTGATTTGAGGGTCTGCTTCGGGCGCTCGCGGGTTGATGGCAGGTTTTGGTATTGCCTTGCAACCTGAGAGGACAGCTTCTGCCTGTTCACCGCATGGGCAACTGCAGTCGATATGCCGCACCGCTCCCGTCTGTCCCTTCTATCCCCTGGTTCTCCACCGCACGTCTGTTTTTATTCGCCTCACCCCAGGTGGCAGGGCGTCCGAGTCTTCAGTTCGCCACATCGCCTGGTTTCATCCATCAGGTCAAGCAGGATCGACACCCGCTATTTGTTGCCTCTCTGAGACGGATTCAAGATCTTGCCCACGTCGGGCGGATAAACACTTAGGG
>CAZFPV010000064.1:0-8666 GCA_964521155.1 uncultured Desulfobulbus sp.
CCACCACCGCCCCCACCGGCACCTCGCCGGCCTTGGCCGCCATCCGGGCCTGGGCCAGCGCACGTTCCATCATCTCAATATTCAAGGTCCATACCTGTTTCATGGCGAACACAAGGGCTGGCGAAGTCAATAGGCCTTGACAGGCGAGACGAAGCCGGCCGGTTTCATGGTCAACAGACTGCAGCCAATCTCCTCGATGATATTCTCAGCGGTGTTGCCGATGAAATACCCAAGGATGCCGCTTCGGGCCAGGGAGCCCATCACCAGGATATCGATCTTACGGCTTTCGACAAACAGCGGAATTACTTTGTCAGCCCGACCTTTGAGTCGGTGTATTTCGTAGCTGCCGCCAATGCCCGATTCGGCAACCAGTCGGGAAAGTTCAAGTTGATGCGAAGATTGAGCCTTGTTCATGCTCGTGTGCAAGGCATGTTCCGGAACTTCCACCCGTGAGGTGTTACGCAGGTAGCGCTCAAATTCGAAATCCCAGCAGGACACGATATCCAGGCCAACGCCGCAGGTATCGGCCAATGAACGGGCAATCTCCAGCAGGTGCAGGGAAAGGTCGTGCTCGGCCAGATCTCGGTTTTCCGTGCTTACAGCCACGGCAATGCGTACTCCTGTCCGCGGACCGCTGATCGGGCGGGCGAGCCACAGGGGGCAGGGACATTTACGCAATAGGGTCATGTCAATGGACCGGAACCCCTTGCCATCCTCTCTTGCTTCTGCCTCCTTGATCAGCAGATCGTGCCCACCCCGGATGACGAATCGGGTGATGTGGATGGCGGGCGGCTCGGTCGAAGCCTCCAGCACCATTTCGACTGGCGTCTCAACTGTGGCAATCCCCAGCGCCTCCCGTGCGGCTCGAATGGAGGATTGGGTCTCGTCGGCAAGAAAGGACAGATACTTGTCCTGATATGGCTGCTGTTCATGGGGCAGTTCGGGATACACCACCAGGATCTTCAGAGAGGTCTGGTTACTCCTGGCCAGACTGAGCGCTTGCTTGAGGCCCTCGGCGTCATCGCCGATACCAGTGGTGGCGTAGAGGATGTGTTTAAATTTCCTCATTGTTTCTCCTTGGTGGTGGGGACGGATCAATCTGAACAAAACAGGAAACTTCCCTAAAATCATTCATCAGCGTTTTCCGGCCGGTGGCGTTGTGGTACACAGCGCAGTCCGCGCGCAATGCTTCTTTGCAAGACCATTGCCATTGACTCGGGATACCCTACCATCGATTTCATCTATCCAGTGCACCCGGTCACTGTCCCTTGTACCGCACATCAGGGGAATAGGTCAATGTAACCAGGCCGGCATCGTCGCCTGGACCAACCAGGAACGGCCCCAGGCGGGGTGCTGTTCCTGCCCCCGCTGTTTCAAGCAAGGTTCCTAAAGGGCCATCTCTTTCAGGTTCCCCACAGATGGAAAAGAAAACGTACAACTGGCTTATGGTGCTGTCGGCGCGAAAGGCAATTTTCTGGCCAAACGAGAGCACCGGCGCCTCGGCGCAGGAATTGAACAAACAATCCATGAGCGGTTTGAGTCGTGCCCGCATGGCAATGAACACCAGATCGCCTGCCATGAGCACCGTTCTTCCCCGGGGCATGATGACTTCCATATCGCGAACCACCAAGGTCACGGTCACCTCATACGGCAGGGCAAGATTTCGCAGCGCCTTGCCGACGACAATCGAGGTGGGCGGCACCCTGTACTCGACGATTTCACCGTCAACACTCCGCAGAGCATTGATTTCTACTGAGAGCGGCGCAATCGGATCGGACATTCTGCCCAGATTAAGTTTGCGGGCGACCATCGGCAGAGACCAACCTTGGGTAACTGCGGACACGAGAACAACAAAGAAGACGACATTGAAAATGAGTCCGCCGCCTTCCATGCCGGCCAACAGAGGGAAGGTGGCCAGAGTAATAGGAACAGCCCCTTTCAGTCCAACCCAGGAGAGAAACAGGAGTTCCTTATATGTAAAATGAAAAGGAAAAGTAGAGGCGAGCACCGCAATCGGCCGGGCGACAAAGATCAGGACAAGCGCAACCAGAAGGCCTTCCCAGGCAACGTCTGCCAACCGACTGGGAAAGACCAGCAACCCCAGCATAACGAACAGGACTATTTGCCCGATCCAGGCCGCAGCATCATGGAAAAGGAATATGCTGTTGCGAGAGACAAGCGAACTGTTCCCCAACACTATTCCAGCAATATAGACTGCAAGGAAGCCGCTGCCGCCAAGCACCGCAGCCGCTCCGAAAGCGAGCAGACCCAGGGCCAGCACCAAAACGGGATACAGGCCGGGATAATCCAGATTGACCCGGTTGACCGCCCATGCGCCGCCATATCCGATGCCAATGCCGAACAGGGCCCCGACCCCGAACTGCACAAAGAAGATGGACACGAGACCACCGGCTGATACGGTGGCCTCCATGATCAAACCAATGAGCCCAACGGTGAGGAAAATGGCCATCGGGTCATTGGACCCGCTCTCCACCTCAAGGGTGGAGGCCAGGCGCTCTGGCAATTTCAGGCCGCTGGTGCGAAGAATCGAAAACACTGCAGCCGCATCGGTGGAACCCACGATGCCACCGAGCAGCATTCCATGCATGATGGGAATGCCCAGCACCCAGGACGCGGCGAATCCCGTCAGGACTGAGGTCAGAAACACGCCCACTGTCGAGAGAAACAGGGCAGGGCGCCATGCCAGGCGAACCGATCGCAGTGATGTCCGCAACCCGCCATCGAACAGAATCAGCGCCAGGGCGACACTGCCGACGCTGTTGGCAAAGGTGTAGTCCTCAAAGGCAATGCCGCCGATGCCTTCAGACCCGGCCAGCATTCCCAGGCCAAGGAACAGGACCAGTACCGGCATGCCGATTCGGGCTGAGAACTTGCTGGACACTATTCCGAGCAGAAGAAGGGCGCCGGTCACGAAAACAAGCGAGTTGATGGAGAACATGAACCTCCTCTATCACCCTGGGCGATGATTTCGATATCCGCGGGTTCTCACTCGCATCACCTTGCCCACGGGGGGAATTGCCGCGCCCTGATGCCATGCGGCCTGTCAACACGATCAGATCAATTGAACCACCAGGGAGCCTTCCCGCAGGGATGGATAGCTCGATGGCTTCGAATTCGGCAAGGTATTGCTTATCGAAATACTTCGCTCAACAGACAACCATTTGTTGTGTTGATTGCAGACGAGAATTACAATATAGTTCTTGAAAATAGGAATTCCAAACCATTCTGCCGAGGCCGACCATGAACCAGCGCAAAGTCAGTGTTCTAGCCTACGAATGGCACCCCGAGAGCCAGCAGCATATCGAATCGGCCCTTGGCGACACATCCGAGGTCGTCTTCCAGACCGACCCCAAATCCTTCCAGCAGGAAATCAGCCGCAAGCAGTTCGACATCATTTTCATGAACGTCCGCCCGGAAAACGGCAGCACCTTCAACCTGCTGAAAAAAACGCACAGCCACAGCCCCTACACCCCGATCATCGTCACCAGCAAGACCGAGCGGGCCGAGCTGATCGTCGAGGCGCTGCGTCTTGGGGCCAGTGATTTCCTCGCAGCGCCCCTGTCGCCGGCCCGGGTGCAACTGGCAGTGCAGAAAGCAATGAAACAGCGGCAGCTGGAAAACGAGATCGCCTACCTGCGCCGCAAACAGGACGTGCTCTACAACTTCGACGACATTATCGCCGAGACGGATAACTTCAAGGAAATCATCCGCAGCCTGAAAAAGTTTGCCCACACCGACTCAACCATCCTGTTCACCGGCGACACCGGCACAGGCAAGAGTTTTCTCTCCGGCACCATCCATTTCAACTCGCCGAGAAGGGAGCACCCCTTCATCAAGATCAACTGCGCCAACATCCCGGAATCGCTCCTGGAAAGCGAGCTGTTCGGCCACGAGAAGGGGGCCTTCACCGGGGCCGACAAGCAGCGCGTCGGCCGGTTCGAGCAGGCCGACGGCGGCACCATCTTCCTCGACGAGATTGGCGAGATCCCCCTGGACATCCAGTCCAAGCTGCTGCGGGTACTGGAGGACAAGTCGTTTGAGCGGGTTGGCGGCAACCGCACCATCCGGGTGAATGTGCGTCTGATCGCGGCCACCAACCGGGATCTTCCCGCCCAGATCATGGCCGGCAAGTTCCGTGAGGATCTCTTCTACCGAATCAACGTGCTCGAGGTGCATCTGCCGCCGCTCAAGGACCGCCGTCGCTGCCTTGCGCCCCTGGCCGAGCGGTTGCTGGCCAAGGCCGCCACCTCAATGAAACGGAAGGTGACAGGATTCGCGCCCGAGGCCATTGCCATGATCCAGGGCTACAATTGGCCGGGCAACATCCGCCAGCTGGCCAACACCATCGAACGGGCCCTGATCCTCGAGGATGGCGAACTGATCGGCCCCCAGGCGCTGCAGATTCCCGAGTGGAGCCGCGTGACCGCGCCGCTCATCCAGACTGCCGAGCCTCTGGAGACCCACGAGCGGGAGCTGATCCTCCGGGCGCTCGAGGAAAACCTCTGGGTGCAGAAGAACGCGGCTCGCCGCCTGGGCATCAGTCCGCGGGTGCTGAACTACAAGATCAACAAATTCAATATCACCCACCCCAACTGGCGCAAGAACAAAACCTGAGCGCACGCCTCGCCAGCCGGACGCTGTCAGTGGAGATGGCCGCCGGTGCTCGACATGGTCAGGCTGCCGTCCTTGACGCCGCGCAGGGTGGTCAGTTTATCGGCCAGTTCCTTGACCACCGAGGCCCGCCCCTTGGCAATGGTCACCTCCAGGCAGTTGTCGTGATCCATGTGCACATGGGTGGTGGAGGTAATCTGGTGGTGATAGTCGTGCTGCACCTCGGTGATCTTCTCCTGCAGTTGGGACTGGTGGTGGTTGTACACCAGGGTCACCACCCCGACCACCTCGCTGTCCTGCTCCCACTCCTCATTGATCAGCACCTTGCGGATCAGATCGCGGATCGCCTCCGACCGGTTGGTGTAGCCCTTGGGCTGGATGAAGGCGTCGAATTTGTCGAGCAGCTGCTCGTCAAGTGAGACCGAAAATCGTTTTAGCATAACCAGTTATAATCCCTTTTCAATGTCCTTGAGTCGGTCGAGAATCGCCTTGGCCTCGGCGCGCATCGCCTCCGGCACGGTCTTATCCCGTGAGGCCCGGGTAAGGTACTGGCGCGCCATCTTGTCTCGGCCCCGATAGAGATTGTACTTACCCAGATAGAAGATGCTCGCGCCTTCCCGACCGCGGTCCGCTTCGATCTTGCCCAGATCGAAGTAGAGCTGCGGGTACTCGGGCATCATCGGCGCCATCTTGTTCAGCAGCTGTTCGGCGCGGGCGTTGTTGCCTTGGGTCAGTTCCACCGTGGCCAACTGGCTGACGCCGTACATGTCGGTGGGATCACGCCGCACCGCCTGCTCCAGCACCTGCCTGGCCTCCTGGTAGCGGCCGCCTTCGATCAGGATGGCGGCCCGGTCAATCTCGAGAATATCCTCGTTCGGGTAGCGCACCTGGACCGTTGCCAGATGCTTGAGGGCCTGATCGGTGTTGCGGTTGGCGCTCTCCAGCAGAGCCATGCCGAAAGCGGCCATGGTTCGCTGCTCCTCGTCCTTGGAGGCCGCCAGGAGGTTGGCGCAGTGGACGCGGAGCTTGTCATGATCCAGCGACTGCAGCAGCACCCGGTACTTGAAGCGGAGAAAGGCGAAGTTGTCGGGCTTGGGGTAGGGTTTGCGGTCGGTTTTTTTTGCCTCGATTTCGAGCAGCGAGTCAACGTAACTCTGCCGGGCTTCAGGATTGGGGTGGGTGAGAAGGTACTGGGGCGTTTCGCTGCCCATGCGGTAGCGGGTGATGCGCCGCATGGTTCGGAGCATCTCGCGCATGCTCGAGGGGTCGCGGCCCATCTCCTGCATCCAGCCAAAGCTGAGCCGGTCAGACTGTTCCTCGTCCTCGCGGCTGTATTGCAGGTTAATCGCCTGCCCGGCGGCCATGGAGCCGACCAGCAGTCCCTGGGACAGGGCCGGCACGCCCAGGGCCAGACCTGCCAGGCCAAACAGGAGCGAGGCGGCGCTGACTTTGGTACCCTTGTCCAGTCGTTGGGCGATGTGGCGGCTGACCACATGGCCGATTTCGTGGGCGAGCACACTGAGCAGTTCGTCCTCGCTCTGCATGGTCTCGATCAGGCCGGTGTAGAAAAACACCAACCCGCCCGGGGCGGCAAAGGCGTTGAACTGGTCGCTCTTGACCACGAAGAAGCGGTAATCGAAATACTGCGGCCCGATGCGATCCAGCACCTTGCGGCCGAGCTGGTTGATGTATTGGCTGATGTCCGGGTCGTCGAGGATAGGCAGCTCCCGGCGCATCGAATAGAGCAGGTGCTCGCTGATCTTGCGTTCCTCGCCGATGCTGAGCGCCAGGGTCTGTATAGGCAGCAGCAGCTGGGCCAGCAGAGCGGCCAGGGCGATCAGGCGAAAGGTGATGCGATGTCTGTGCATGGGGTGATACCGTGAAAATGGGAAAAACGACCGCAGGCGCAGGTATGGAGGCGGCAGTAATGCGGTCAAGGTAATCCTTTCCCGTCCCTGTCGCAACCGGTGCGTGGGCTTTTGTCAGCGCCGGCCGCTCAGGCGGACTTCCATGCGGTCTACCGCCAGGGAGCAGGGCCAGGTGAGGAGGAAATAGAGCGCGGCCACGGTCAGCCAGACCTCGATGGTCAGGTAGGTCGAGGCCATCAGCTGGGTGCCCTGGTAGGTCAGCTCCTGGATGGAGATTACCGAGACGATGGCCGAATCCTTGATCAGCGAGATCATCTGCCCGGCCAGCGGCGGCAGCACCCGTCGGGTCGCCTGCGGCAGGATGATGTGGCGCAGTGCCTGGCCGCGGGTGAGCCCGAGGGCATTGGCCGCGTCCCACTGGGACCTGCCGATGGACTCGATGCCGGAGCGTAGGATCTCGGCCACGTAGGCGCTTTCAAAGGCAGCCAGGGTGACCAGGGCCGAGAGGAAGGCCGACAGCTGGGACGGGGGCGCCAGCAGGGTCGAGAGCAGCCCGCGGGTGAACGGTGAGGCTGCCTCGGTCAGGGCGTCGAGGGCCAGCGTCGGGATCAGCTGGCCGGCAAGGAAAAAATAAAACAGGAAGATTACCACCAGCGGCGGCAGGTTGCGCATCAGCTCGACCCAGGTCCGCGCCAGCAGGCGGAAGTAGAGCGAACGCCCGGTGCGGGCCAGGGCCAGCACCAGGCCGAGCGCCAAAGCCAGGAGCCCGCTCCAGACGCTCAGCCGCACCGTGGTCAGCAGCCCCTGGACCAGGTAGTTGGCCACCCACCGGTCCGATTCGGCATCATGGCGAAACAGGAATTGGGGGATGGCCGCCCAGTTCCAGTCGTATTCAAGCCGGACCGCGATCCGGTAGACAACAAACCCTGCCGCAGCAAGCAGCAGGGTCAGCAGGACCGCGTCCAGGGCGGTGAAGGATCGGCGTCGGGGCAGCACGAACAGCGGCGTTCCGGGTGCGGGTTACTGCACCAGCTCCTGCCACTGGGTGCTTTCGAACCAGTAGCGGTAGCGTTCCTCGATCCAGCCCTTGCTGCGCGCCACCTCGATCCAGTTGTTGAGGAAATTCAAGGTGTCGGCGTCGCCCTTGCGTACGCCCATGGCGGTCGGCTCCTTCATCAGCTGATCCGGATAGGCCACCAGCAGGTCGGGCGCGGCCGCGGCGCTGTGCGCGGGCAGGGGTTGGCCGGCGACCATGGCGTGTACCCGGCCGTTGCGCACTTCCTGGACCGCGGCGGGTTCATTGTCAAACAGGCGCAGGTTGGCCTTGGGGAAGCGGGCCTTGGCGGCAATTGCCGCGGTCGAGCCCAGGCGGGCGGCGATGTTGACGTCACCCCGGTTGAAGTCGTCGATCTTCATGCCCTCGCTCAGCTTGCGGTTGGCCAGCAACCCCTGGCCGGTGTAATAATAGGGCGTAGTAAAGTTGATCTTGAGGTTGCGCTCGGCGGTGACGGTCATGCCGCCGATGATAAGGTCGAACTTGCCGGCAATCAGCGAGGGGATGATGCCCGACCACTCGGTGGGCACGAACTCCACCTTGACGCCCATATCCTGGGCCAGTTGTCTGGCAATGTCGATCTCCAGGCCGATCAGTTCACCCTTTTTGTCCTTCATCGCCCAGGGCACGAATACGTCCATGCCCACCCGCAGGACGCCGCGCTTGGCGATCTGCTCGATGGCGCTCTCGGCCACCAGCTTCTGCTGGGTTTCGCCGGCCAGGGCCAGGGTGGCCGTAGCGGCAAGCCACAGCGACAAGACCAGCACAATTCGGGATACTCCATTCATTGCACACCTCCTTGGGTTGAGAGTGGGGGCCTGACTGTCCACAAGTATATCTGCAAACACCGCATTGGATCATGTCGAGGAGCCGGGCGACTGGAAATCTGCTGACTGGGAATGAACCGACCTCCTTCTTTCCCCAGCGCGATCACAAAATCTGGCGCAGAAACTCCCGCGTCCGTTCCTGTACGGGGCGCTGGAAAAAATCCTCGGTGGTCGCCTCCTCGACGATCCGGCCAGCGTCCATGAACAGCACCCGGTCGCCGGCCTCGCGGGCAAAGCCCATCTCATGGGTGACCACCACCATGGTCATGCCGTCCTCAGCTAAAG
>CAZFPV010000065.1:0-4147 GCA_964521155.1 uncultured Desulfobulbus sp.
CGCATAGGTCGCGTGCCTCGTGGTGATGTTTCAAAAAATCAGTTCGTCGCGGTTTGGCTTTCAGCCCACCGTGCCCAGCTCGTCCTGCTTCTCACCAAGTTTGGAGTAACTCTCCAGCACCTTGTGGTGGGCCTCGAAGGAGCGCTGGGTGGCAATCATGCTGGTCATCTCCTCGACCATGTTGACATTGGAGGTTTCCAGACTGCCCTGCACCACCCGGAAGGTTTCGGCTGGCTGGGAGGTTCCGCCCTCGTCGAGCTTGTAGAGCGAGCCGCCGGCCTTGACCAGCTTGTCCTGGTCGCTGACCGAGAACACCTGGATCTGGCTGCCTGAAGGCTCTCCATCGATGGATATGCCACCGCTCTCGTCGATAGAGACATTCTGGCCAGCCGCGGTCTGGAGTTGCAGCGGTTCCTCGCCGGCATCGATCACATTGAAGCCGTCCTCGGTCTTGACCATACCGTTTTCATCGAGCATCAGATGGCCGGTGCGGGTGTAGAACACATCGGCGCCCCGGCGCACCTTGAAGAAGCCCTCGCCGTCAATGGCCACATCCAGCGGCCGGCCGGTGTCCTGCATGCCGCCCTGGCTGAAGTCGACGCCGATCTTGCGGATGCGGGCGAAGTTAATGCCCCGGGTGTCGGTAGTCACCTGCTGCGCGCCGCGAAGAATGGCGGCAAAACTGATGCGGTTCTTCTTGAACCCGGTGGAGTTGACGTTGGCCAGGTTGTTGGCGATATTGCTCATCGCCTGCTCCCGAGCCACCGCGCCACTGAGCGCGCTGTATTTGCCGGAACCCATGCTGGTTTGCCTCGCTGTCTGGATGGGTAGAGTGTGTTTCTCTTGTCGGTTGGCAGCCTTGATTTCTTAAGCCGACAACGCCGCCTGCCCGCGGCCCGCACCTGCCATCCGGCTTAGACTGAGCAGTTGCCCGGCCTCGACGCGTGAAATGCCCAGCGCTGCCGCGATTTCGTCCGTACCCAATCCCTGGGAGGCCAGTCTGGCGAGGATGCGGTATTTCTCCGGGGCCTGCTTGTCCATGCCGGCCATGGTCTGCAACCGGGGGGTTTGCAGGCCAGTGGTCAAGCTGGCGGTGCGCAGCAGGGTGGTGAAGCTCTCCGGCGCGGCCTGGTCAAACCCGTCCTGGAGCGCGGCGCCGATCTTCACCTGCAGGGCCGTGATCCGTTCGGCGGCAAGCCGGTCTGTCTCGCGCCGACGCTTGACCAGAATCAGCGAGAAAACAAGGCAGAGGGCGACGGCAGGAAGGCTTGCGAGCAGAATTGCGGTCAATGACGACATGGGGACTCCTTGATGGTGCGATGGTCAGGGTTCGTAGAACTCGGAGTTGATCAATTTGACCCGCAGCTTGAGCAGAGCCTGGCTGTGCAGTTGCGACACCCGGCCCTCGGAGAGGCTCATCACCTCGGCAATCTCTTTTTGGGTCAGTTCCTCATAATAGTAGAGGGCCACCACCAGCCGTTCCTTTTCCGAGAGTTCCTCGAGGATGTCGGCCATGATCCGGGTCATCTCCTGCTTCTCGATGAGGTCGGTCATGTCCGGGCCGGCGGCGTCCTCGAGATTGTCGAGGAAGCTGCGGCCCTCCTCGGAGTGGTCCAGGGTCTCGTGCAGGCTGACGCAGCCCAGATGGCTGACCTCGGCCAGCAGGTCGTGGTACTCGTCCAGGCTGAGATTCATGGCTTGCGCCATTTCGGCATCCTCGGGCGACTGGCCCAGCTGGCGCTCGAGGCGGAGCATGGTCTGGGTCAACTGGTTCTGCTTGTCGCGCATGGAGCGCGAGAACCAGTCGAGTTTACGCATCTCGTCGAGGATGGCGCCGCGGACCCGGTGTTCGGCAAAAGTCCTGAACTTGACTCCCTTGGTCGGATCGAATTTGTTGGCCGCGTCGATCAGGCCGACCATGGCGGCGCTGATCATGTCCTCCCTGGTCATGAAGCTCGGCACTTGGGGGACCATGCGCTGCACCACCAGCTCAACCAGGGGCATGTTGTCCCGGATCAACTGGGAGCGGTCATCAAGGGGTGGTACCGGTGGATACATGGGGCCTTATCCGTTGGCTGCCCAGCACTGTTCGCCGCCGGGGGTGTTCATTTGGCGCCGAACTCCAGCAGCCGTTTCCAGAAGAACTGGATCGACCCCTTGGGCTCGATGGTCTGCGGCTCCTGGATAATAGTCCTGGCCAGGGCCTCGAAGGCCAGGCTGGTCTTCGAGTCGGGGAAGAGCTGCACCAGCACCTGCTGCTTGCGGATGGCATCGACCATCAGTTTGTCTCGTGGAATCGAGCCGATATAATCGATGGAGATATCCAGGTAGCGGTTGGCCACCATGGTCAGTTTGCGGTAGACGTCCAGGGCCTCTTCCTCATGCCTGATAAAATTGACAATGAGGCTGAAATGCTTCTCGTGGTACTGGTTGGACAGCAGTTTCATCAGGGCGTAGGCATCGGTGATGGCGGTGGGCTCGGGCGTGGTCACCACCAGGATCTCCTGGGCCGCGGTGTTGAAATAGGTGACGTTTTCCGAAATGCCGGCTTCGGTGTCGATGAGGACAAAGTCGAAATCGTTGTGCATGGCGTCCAGCGATTCAAGCAGACGCATTTTCTGCTCGGTGTCCAGCCGGGTGAACCGCTGCACCCCGGACCCGGCCGGCAGGATCTTGATCCCTTCCGGGCCGTCGGTGAGGATCGAGGCCAGGTCCTGCTCACCGGTGAAAAAGTGGTTGAGATTGTGGCTTGGCGCCAGCCCGAAGACCACGTCGATGTTGGCCAGGCCCAGATCGGCGTCGAGAATCAGCACCCGTTTGCCCATGCGGGCGAGCAGAACGGCCAGATTGGCCACCACCGCCGTCTTGCCGACGCCGCCCTTGCCGCTGGTGATGGAAAAGACCCGGGTGGCGTGGCCGGGCCCGTCGCCCGCCGCCGGCCGGTTCATGGCTCGCAGGGTGAGCGCTTGATCGTTGGGACGCATTGTGCGTTCAGCCATGGTACGCACTTCCTTGGTCGTTCATGATGAGATCGGCAATGGCGGACGGAGAGGGCATGATCAGGTCCTCCGGAACCCGCTGACCATTGGTGAGAAAGGAGATCGGGGTGTCGTTCTTGTAGTGGACGTTGAGCAGCACGCCCAGCTGGCCGCATTCGTCAATTTTGCTGAAGATGAAGTTGCTGATCGGCAGGATGCCGAACCGGCGGATGATCTCTTCGATCTCCCGCTCCCTGGCCGTGGCGGGGAGGAGGAGATGGTGCTCAATGCCCAGTTCGGGCCGGAAAAATGCGGCCATTTCCTCCAGGTCGACGCTGTTGCGCGGGCTGCGGCCGGCGGTGTCGATGAGGATCAGATCATAGTCGCGGAACTTTTCCAGGGCCAGGTCCAGTTCCTGCGGCTTGATCACCACCTCCACCGGCAGGCGCATGATCTCGCCGTAGACCTTGAGCTGCTCGACCGCAGCGATGCGGTAGGTGTCGATGGTGACCAGCGCGATCCGGCCGCCGAAACGACCGAGATGCTGGGCCGCGATCTTGGCCAGCGTAGTGGTCTTGCCCACGCCGGTGGGGCCGATCAGGCTGATCCGCCGCTGGCGTGCGGGCGGCTGGCGGAACAGCTGCTCGGTGGTGAACAGGCGGGCGATGGCGGCCTTGAACACCGCGGCTAGGTCTGCGTTGTCCATGCCAGCGGCCTGATCGACGGCGTCGCGGGTGAATCGGGCCACCACCTGGGCGGTCTCCTGGTTGATGCCAAAGCCGGTGAGGTACCCGATCACCGGGTCGGCAACTCCACCGGTCGCAGTGGCGGCGAATTCCGGCTCGACATAGGGCTTGCGCAGGGCCGAGGCGTCCAGGCCGGTGATGCGGTTGGACAGCCCCTTGACCATGTTGCGCAATTCGGCAAGCTCATTCTGGATGTCCTCGCCCGGCTGGGAGCGCTCGGCCGGCGGTTCCACGAACATGGGTCGGTTCTGTGCCTGCTGCACCGCTGCATAGGGATTGTCCCGCCGCTGGCCGAAGCGCTCGGCGCGGGCAGCCGGCCACGGCTCGCGCGTCTCTTCTCTCCGCGGTCGTTCGCTGCGAGAGGCTGCAGCGGTTCGCGACGCCGGTTCCGGCCACTGGTCGTCGATGGCGGCGGTGATCTCC
>CAZFPV010000065.1:4157-8640 GCA_964521155.1 uncultured Desulfobulbus sp.
AAGGGCTGGCAGTCATCGGAACTGTAGCCCGGTAGCGGATCGCCGAACTTGCCGCCGCGGATGGTGCGGGTGGAGAGGATGAGGGCGTCCGGGCCGAGCGCCTCCTTGACCATTTTCAGGCCGCTGGCCATGTCTTTTGCTTCAAAGACCCTAACTTGCATGGATGGTCACCGTGCCGATGGATTGAATGCGGATCTGGGTGGTAATCTCGTTGTGCGACAGCACGGCCAGGTTGGGGAAGTAGCGCTCGGTCAGGCGACGCACATGCGGCCGTATCTGCGGCGACGCCAGCAGGACCGGCTGACCGCCCGCTGCGGCGGAGATCACCTTGCCCAGGCTGTCGAGAATCTTCTGGGCAATGGCTGGATCCAGGGCCAGGTAGCTGCCGCGTTCGCGGTGCTGAATGGCGGTCTGAATGGCCTCTTCCGCCTTGCGGTCCAGGGTGATGACCTGCATGCTTCCATCGGCCTGGGTGTAGGCGGCGGAGATCGATCGGGCGAGCCCGTGGCGGACGTACTCGGTAAGCACGTCGGTGTCCTGGGTCATGGGCGCGTAATCGGCCATGGTTTCGAGGATGGACCGCAGGTCGCGGATGGACACGCCCTCGCGCAACAGGTTCTGCAGCACGCGCATGATGTTGCCCAGGCTGAGCACGTGCGGCACCAGTTCCTCAACCAGTTTGGGATAACTCTTGCCCAGATTGTCGATCAGGTTCTGGGCCTCCTGTCTGCCGAGCAGTTCGTGAGCGTGCTGTTTGATCACCTCGCTGATGTGAGTGGCCATGACCGTGATGCAGTCGACCACGGTGTAGCCGGCGATCTGGGCGCGTTCGCGCTTGTCCTCGGTGATCCAGATGGCGGGCAGGTCGAAGGCTGGCTCCCGCGTGGGCAGGCCCTTGATGGTCTCGGTCACCAGTCCCGGATCCATGGCCATGGAGTAGCCTGGCATCATCTCAGCGGTGGCGATGACGACGCCCTTGAGGCTCAGGGTGTACTGGTTGGGGTTGAGCTGGAGGTTGTCCTTGATGTGGATTGGCGGCACGATGAAGCCGGTGGTTACTGCGAACTGCTTGCGGATCGACTGGATGCGGGTGAGCAGTTCGCCGTCCTGGGCCGCGTCGACAAAGGGGATCAGGCCGTAGCCGACCTCGAGCTCGACCAGGTCGACGTTAAGCATCTTCTCGTAATCCTGATCCGGCTTGACCGGGGGCGCGGGCCGCTCGATGACCTCTTCCTCCAGTTGCCGCGCCCGATCGATCTTGTCGAGCCGGTAGGCGGCAAAGGCCAGGCCAATGGAGATGATCAGGAAGGGGATGAAGGGCATGCCCGGGATCAGGGCGAAGCCCAGCAAAATGCACGACACGACCCAGAAGGCTTTGGAGAAACGGGTGAACTGCTGCTTCAGTTCAGTGCCGAAGTCCTCGCGCCCCGATGACCGGGTGACCAGCATACCGGCGGCGGTGGAAATGATCAGGGCTGGGATCTGCCCGACCAGACCGTCGCCCACGGTAAGGATGGTGTAGTTCTTGGCCGCCTCGGCCATGGGCATGCCCTTTTGAAGCACGCCGATGATGAAGCCGGCTCCGATGTTGATCATGGTGATGATGATGCCGGCAATGGCGTCGCCGCGGACAAACTTCGAGGCGCCGTCCATGGCCCCGTGGAAGTTGGCCTCGTTGGAGATCTCCTCGCGGCGTCTGCGGGCGGTGGTTTCGTCGATCAGGCCAGCGTTGAGATCGGCGTCGATGGCCATCTGCTTGCCGGGCATGGCGTCCAGGGTGAAGCGTGCCGCCACCTCGGCGATACGGCCCGCGCCCTTGGTGATGACGATGAAATTGATGATCACCAGAATGACGAAAATGACCAGTCCAACCACATAGGAGCCGCCAACCACGAACTGGCCGAAGGCCTCGATCACCGAGCCGGCCGCGTCCATGCCCTCGTTGCCGTGCAGCAGAATCAGGCGGGTGGAGGCGACGTTGAGGGCCAGGCGGAACAGGGTGGTGGTGAGGAGGATCGAGGGGAAGATCGAGAACTCAACGGCCTTTTCGGTGTACAGGCTGATGATCAGGATGAGGATGGCGATGGTGATGCTCAGCGACAGACAGATGTCGAGAATCATCGGCGGCAGCGGGATGATCATCAGCATGAGGATGCCGATGAGTCCCAGCGAGGCCATGATGTCGCTGCGCTGGAGCAGGTCCCTGGGATGGATCCGGCCGAGCAGCGTTTGTATTACCGTTGCTTCCACGTATTATTTGATCCTTTGAGCGAATAGACATAGGCGAGAATTTCCGCCACGGCCCGGAACAGATCCTCGGGGATCATCCGGTCGACTTCCACTCTTGAATGCAATAATCTTGCCACAGGTGGGTTTTCCACCAGGGGGATGCCGTGCTCGCGGGCGATCTCGCGGATGCGCTCCGCCACCAGTTCCTGCCCCTTGGCCACGACCACCGGGGCATCCATCTCGCCGGCCGTGTACCTGATGGCCACGGCGATGTGGGTGGGGTTGGTGATGACCACGTCGGCGCTGGGCACGGCGGCCATCATCCGGCGACGGGCCATCTGCTGCTGGATGGAACGGATTTTTGACTTGATGTGCGGATCGCCCTCGGTCTCTTTCATCTCCTCCTTCACTTCCTGCTTGGTCATCTTCATCTTTTCCTCCATCTCCCAGCGGGTAAAGCCGTAATCGATGGCGGCGAGCACAATCATGATGGCCGCGACCTTGGCCATGACCAGGGCCAAGGTCTTTGCCAGGTAGACAATGGTCTGCTCCACCGGAACCTCGCCCAGGATCAGGGCCTGCTCGAAACCGTCGGCCACGGTCTTGAAGGCGATCCAGCCGATCAGGATTACCTTGAGCAGGGACTTGACCACTTCGAGCAATGATCGTTTGGAGAAGAACCGGGCCATGCCCTTGATGGGGTCGAGCTTGGTCAGGTCCGGCATCATCGGCTCGGCGGTGAATAACCAGCCGATCTGCATGAAGGTGGCCAGAAAACCGATCAACAGGGCGACAGCAAACAGCGGCGCCAGGATCTTGCCCAGACTGGCGCCAAGGTGATGGATCATCTGCATCAGTGACAGCGGGGTGATGACGAACTGGCCGCTGGCCTTCCAGATGGTGGTAATCAGCTCCTGGAGGGAACCCCAGAAGTAGGGGGCAAAGAAGAGCCAGAACAGCAGCAGGAGGGTGAACATAGAGGCGGTCTGCACCTCCCGGCTCTGGGCTACCTGCCCCTTCTTGCGAAAATCGGCCCGCCGTTTCGCGGTAGGGGATTCTGTTCGTTCGCCGGAACCGCTGTCTTCCGCCATACGCTCTGGGTGGTCATGGGTAGGGAGGCAAGGGATTGGATGGAGGGCGGCACGGCGCCGTCTCCCCGATCATGCCTTTGCAAAGAACAGACCGGAACCGGAGGAGATGCGGGCAGGGGCGAACAGCTGGGAATGGGACCGGCAATTCAGCGCAGCAGCTGGAGCAGGTTGATCAGGCCTTCCCCCATGGTGTCAAATTCACGGCGCAGGACCGAGAACATGCCATTGAGTGTCAGACCGATGACGATAAAGGAAATGCCGATGTTGATCGGGAAGGAAAGCATGAAGACATTGAGCTGGGGAAAGACGCGGGCGAGGATGCCGAGCACCGTGTTGGCGATGAGCAGCAGGGCCAGGATCGGAGCGCTGAACTTGACCCCAAGGACGAACATGTGGCTGGTCATGCGCATCAGCTCGTCGATCGCGCCAGCTGAAAAATCAAGCAGCCCTGGCGGAAGCAGGACGTAGCTCTCGACAATCAGACGGAAGAAGTAGTGGTGCCCATTCATGGCGAGGAAGGCGAGCAGGGCCAGCACATTGATGAACTGGCTCATCAGGGAGAGCTGCTGGGTGGTCTGGGGATCAAAGATGTTGGCGGCGGCAAACCCCATCTGGTAGCCGATGACCGTGCCGCCAAAGGTGATGGCCGTGAACACCAGCTGGGCCACCAGGCCGATGAGCACGCCGATGAGCACCTCGTTGACGATCAGCAGGCCAAAGGAGGCCAGGGTGAATTCAACCCTGGGGGTATGGGGGGCCATGGCCGGGAAGAGCAGCAGGGCGGTAGTGAAGGCCAGGATCACCTTGCTCTGGGCCGAGATGCCGCTGCCGGCAAAGGCCGGGATGGCGGCAATCAGGGCAATGACCCTGGCCAGGCAGAGGAGGAAACTCTGGAACTGTTCGACGGGGACCAGGAAGGGATCCATGGCGGGACGGCCGGCGCCCGGCTCCTACTGTCCCACGGTGGCGATCTGGGAGATTATGCCGGTGGTGAAGGTGACCAGCAGCTCGATGATCCAGGGGCCAAAAATCAAGAGGCTGAGAAAGACCACCACGATCTTGGGGATAAAGGTCATGGTCTGCTCGTTGATCTGGGTCGCGGCCTGGAAGATGCTGATCACCAGGCCGACCACCATGGCGGCGATCAGCATCGGCGCCGAGGT
>CAZFPV010000066.1:0-8627 GCA_964521155.1 uncultured Desulfobulbus sp.
GTACCGTGGCCAGATCCCGTTCGGTATTGGTGGTGGCAAACTGCTGGAACAATTCCTCCAGTTCCAGATGACTGCGGTTGACATCCTCCAGATGCCCGGGATCCGCCAGCACGCTGTACAAACGGGCGGAGCGCTCCTGTCCATGGAGCAGGTCAATTATCTTCCTGCTGCTGTCTATCCTGCTCACCGACCTGAAAACGGCCACGGCGCTTTGCTGCACCAAACCGTCCAGGATCTGGATTGCGCTGAACAGGGCTATCACCAGCGGCAAGGAAACGAAGATAAATCCCGTCAGCAGCAGTGACAGGAACGAGCGGGGACGGTACAGACGATTCACGGAACCTCACTTACTCAGATGCACATGATCCAAATAGATTTCGAGCGGCACTTTTTGCTGAATGACAAAGATGCCAAATCCTTCGATATGCTGCAGATCCATCAGACGATCTTTAGGGGAATGTTGTACCTTTTCCAGGGAAACGGCCAGATCGTTCCATCCTGGTTTGATGTTGAACTGCTGATTGAACCGGTCATTGAATTCATAACCATGCTCCTTGTGCTGATTGTCGTGAATGCGGCAATGCAGTTCCAACGGTTCAGTCTGGGGGTTGTACACACTCCATTGGACCCTTTCGTACCCACGCCAATCCCCAGGGAAATAAAAGAGAGACACCCCGGAATATTTAGCGGTGGACAACTGCACCCGCGCCGCCTTGCGGCCGTGCCGAACCACATCCGCTTCCTGTCGCAACTGCCGGGTATTGACCCATCGATAGCGCTCAAACGGGGTTTCGAAGTCCGACAGCACCGGGAACTGTCGCGCGGCCAGATTTTCGTCGATCAGGGCCCGTGTCAGCGGCCACACCGCCAGAAGCAGCAGGAGCAGCACAGTGACGCGAAACAGCCACCGCCATGGGACGCGCCTTGATTCCTGTTTGAGAAGAAAGGCATAGGCAAACAGACAGCCCAACTGATTGCGGAGCATATCAAGGACGCTCGGCGTCCGGTTGCCGTTGCCCATCTGGAGCAGTTCCACGGTAAGCCCGATCACAAACACGACCGAGAAAATCAGGACAAAACGAAACCAGGCGGAAAGATACCGGTATCGCCTGCAAAGGTACAGGTTGAGCAGGCAGCTCAGCACGGCAAAAAAGAGGATATGCCCCAAGTCCCAGGTGCTTTGAAAGGAGCGACTGGAATGGTATCCCGGTCCGCCAAAAAAGAAGAACGGAAGGCCAATCAGCAGCAGCATGGTTAAGAATAAGGCGGTGGTCCTGTATGTCAGCATGGTGGATACGTTTTCCTGTGTCGGCGTGCAAAACCGGAATCACCCGAATATCCTGGCCCTACCCGATCCAAACCGCGACCTGGACGTCCCCTGCTCAGATCTCATGGTTGAGGCAGCGAGGGCCTGCCGGCCGCCCATCGGGTCTGCGGGCTGGCCGTCCCTTGCTATTCTTTCTCCCTACCGGCTCCTGCAGGCCTGCAAGGAGCAAAAAAAATGGTTGGCCCGGAGAACTTGCGAGACAATGGATTTAAAGAATAAACCTGTAAATCCAACGAGTAAGTAAAAAATTGAGATTGACATCCATTGACGAACCTGCCTACGATACCTGCAGGTTGGCAACACTACTCTGCACCCCCATCCAAAGGAGGAACCATGAAAAAGATCTACCTTGCGCTCCTGATTGTGCTCTTTTGCGCCACCGCCGCCTTCGCCAAAGTCAACATCAATACTGCCACCGCGGATGAACTGGCGACGCTGAATGGTATCGGCAAGGTGAAGGCCGAGGCCATCGTGGCCTACCGCACCGCCAACGGCAAGTTCCAGGCGGTGGAGGATCTGGGCAAGGTCACCGGCATCGGCGACAAGACCCTGGAAAAGCTGAAAGCAGATCTCACCGTCGACAAATAATCTTCCTCATCCCTGGGCGGTTGCCGGCCCATTGATGACAAAACCGGCAACCGTTCTTTCCCTGGCCAGCGTTCCCACCTCGATTGCTCCCGGTTCATCAGTTCCCTGCCCCGTCCAGTCCAGCCTGTTCGTGGAAGAGGCGGACATTCGCCGCAAGCGCCGCGCCGGCAAGCAGATCCTCCATGGCCTGCAGGACGTGCCCGGCCCCGATCCCCGGAATTATCCCGTGTCCAAGGATTTCGGCCAGCACAAGCATGTTCTGCATTCTCGGATCGGGCAGCACCCGTTCCTTCACCCGGTGCACCCGGATGCCTCGCGGCCCGGCCAGCCGGTCGATGTCCGCCGCGGTGACCTCGTCCTCCCGCCCTAATCTGACGCCAAGCGGTTGCAGAGAGGCGTCATAATAGACCAGATCGCCGCCGTCGCGCAGGGCCGTGCGCAGCCCGCGCATGGCCTCGTGCCGCTCCAGGGCCGCCACCAGGTGGGCCTCGCCATCGCCAATCAGCGGCGAGAACACAGCCTCGCCCAGGCGGATGTGGGAGACGACCGTCCCGCCGCGCTGGGCCAGGCCGTGGGTGTCCACGGCCTTTGCCGCCAGGCCGGCGTGATCGGCCGCCCGCAACAGGATCTCGCAGAGCAGGCCGATGCCCTGGCCACCGACCCCACCGAGGAATATGTTGTACGCGAGCATAGGCCCTCCTTGCTTAGCGGACAATGGCTCCCGCCCCGCAGGTCTGGAGGCAGGACCCGTCGCCGATGCACAGGTTTGGGTTGACCGTTATCGTCCCGTCAGCGGCCCGCACAAAACTCGGGCAGGCGAACTCCGCGACGCAGGTGTGTATCCGGCGGCACTGTTGCTGATCGATATGCACCGGGTGCGGCGTGAATGCGCCCTTGCGCCGTTGTCGGTTAGCCCAGAGCAACATGCAGGGATGGCGGGCGATGACCACGCTGAAGTCGTCCAGGGCCAAGGCTTGCCGCATCAGGTCAGCCAGTTCCTGCTGCCTGTAGGTGTCTGCTTCAAAGATATGGCGTACCCCCAGCCCTTCGAGCACCCGTCGGACCGGGATGGCTTCGACCGGTTCGTTGAAGTTGCGCCCCGAGGCGGCGTGATCCTGATGGCCGGTCATGGCCGTGGTCCCGTTTTCCATCACCACCAGGACCAGATGATGATTGTTGAACAAGGCGTTGACAATGCCGGGGAGGCCGGCATGAAACAAGGTCGAGTCGCCGAGGAAGGCCACCACCTTGCGCGAATGGTTGAACAGGGCCAGTCCTGAGCCGATGCCGGTGGACGCGCCCATGCAGAGCAGCACCTCGCCCATGCGGTATGGCTCCTGGAACCCCAGGGTATGGCAGCCGATGTCGGCCACGGTGATCGCCCCCTCATGCTCGGCCAGAGCCTGCCGGATGGCGTGAAAGGCGCTGCGGTGGCCGCATCCGGGGCACATCTGCGCGGGTCTGGGCGGCATGGGCGGCTCGCCCGATGGCCGCACCCGGCGGGCCGGCACCGTCTCCGGCCAGGTGTTGTGCAGGATGTCGTGCACCTTGTCCGGGGTGTACTCGCCGATCCAGTCCTCCACGCAGGACTTGCCCAGCACCCTGGTGGTCAGGCGATGGTCGTGGGCCAGGGCCTTGACCGCCTTCTCCAAGGTGTCGTCGAGTTCCTCCAGCACCTTGACCTCGTCGTGGTGGGCAAGGAAATCGAGAATGGTCCGCTCGGGCAGGGGGAAGGGCATGGCAAGTTTGAGGATGTCGGGCCGCTCGGCCAGCGGTGCGAACACCTCGCAAGCAGAGAGATAGGCCATGCCGGAGACGATCAGACCGCGGCGGCTGTGATTGTCATCGATGCGGTGCAGGCCGCGTTCGGCCACCCACTGCCCGATGCGAGCCAAATCCCCGAGCGCCTTGCGTTTTTTGGGAAATACCGCCGAGACCAGCGGGATGTAGGGGCCGCTGGCCGGGTCGAATCGCGGCGCGTCATCCCGCTCGACCGGATTCCAGGCGGCAAAGGCGACCCGCTCCTTGGCGTGGCAGACGTGGGTGGTCAAGCGGAGGATAACCGCCTTGCCCATGGTCCTGGCCAGGTCCGCAGCATCCTTGCAATAGGCGTAGGCCTCGGTCGGACTGGCCGGTTCAAGGATGGGCAGATAGGCCATGGCAGCGTAATGGCGGTTGTCCTGTTCGTTCTGCGAGGAGTTGGCCCCAGGGTCGTCGCCAAGAATGACGACCACGCCGCCGGGCAGGTTGAGCAGGCCCAGCTGGACAAAGGCGTCCGCGGCCACATTCAGCCCCACGCTCTTGAAAAAGACAACTGACAGGTGACCGTTGAGTGAGGCGCCCAAGGCCACCTCCACCGCCACCTTCTCGTTGGTGGAAAACTCGAAATAAAAGGGACGGCGTTCGCGCGGCATGGCCTGGATCGCGGCCGCGATCTCCGGAGTCGGCGAACCGGGGTAGGACGTCGCCACCCGCACACCCGCCTCAACCATGGCCCGCACCAGGGCCGTATTGCCCATGACGATTTCAGAAAAACCGCCCGGCGACAGCAGCAGTTCACCCATGTCTTTCATGCGCGCCTCCCCACAGGATCCATGAGCACACCTCGCAAGCCGGGAGCGTATCCCATTCTCCGCGTTGCCCGTCGGCTGGTCCCATGGTATCATAGAATATGACAACAGGCGACGGAAAGGTCAGCCCCCATTTTCGCCTCTACGTGTTTTCGTCCCTTCCCGACAAGGATTCTCTCTATGAACTGCGTGTTTCTCTCGCCCCACTTCCCGCCCCAGTATCACCGTTTCTGCCGGCAGCTCAAAGTTGCCGGGGCGCGAGCGCTGGGGATCGGCGACGCCCCGTACGATGCGCTGGCTCCCGAGGTTCGCGACGCCCTCACCGAATACTACCGGGTTGAGCGAATGGACGATTACGGCCAACTGCTCCGGGCCTGCGGTTTTTTCACCCATAAGTACGGCAAGATCGACCGCATCGACAGCCTCAATGAGTTCTGGCTGGCCACCGAGGCCAGGCTGCGCGACGATTTCAACGTCTTCGGCGTGCGCATGGCCGACATCGGCCCCATCCGCCGCAAATCGGAGATGAAGGAAAAGTTCCGCGAGGCGGGCGTGCCGGTGGCCAGCGGCCGGGTAGTGCACACCCTGGAAGATGCCCGCAAACTGATCGCGGAGACCGGCTATCCGGTGGTGGCCAAGCCGGATGCGGGCGTTGGCGCGCTTGACACCTTCCGGCTCGATTCGGACGACGACCTGATCCGCTTTTTCGAGCGCAAATCTCCGGTCGACTACATCGTCGAAGCCTTTGTCAAGGGCGCCATTTACTCCTTTGACGGTCTCTGCGACGCCGAGGGCAAGCCAGTCTTCCAGACCTCCCACGTCTTCAGTCAGGGCATCATGGAAACAGTCAACGAGGGCCGGCACATCGCCTATCATTCGCTGCGCGACATCCCTCCTCGACTGGAGAAGGCAGGCCTGCGCTGCCTCAAGGCATTCGGGGTGCGGGAGCGGTTCTTCCACATCGAGTTCTTCCACACCGGCGGTGATGTCTTCGTCGCTCTGGAGGTGAACATGCGCCCGCCGGGCGGCTTCACCACCGACATGTTCAACTATGCCTGCGACATCGACATCTACCGCATCTGGGCCGAGTTGATCGTCCATGGCCAAGCCGAGGCGGCGTACGAGCGGAAGTACCACTGCTGCTACGCCAGCCGCAAGGACGGCCTGCCCTACGTGCACAGCCACGAGGAAATCATGGCCCGCTATGGCGAGAAAATGTGCCAGATCGACCGCGTCCCCGGCGTGTTTGCCAGCGCCCTGGGGGAGATGGGATACATCTTCCGCACCCCGGACCTGGCCGAATTGAACGAGATCATCGGCTTCATTCACCGCACCCACCACCGGGAGGTGTAACCATGCAGATCGAAGAGCATCAATGGTTCAGCCCCAGTCTCCACCGGGACATGGCCCTCAAGGTCTACGGCCACTGGGGCGTGCCCATCCTGGTCTTTCCCTGCTCGCTTGGCCGCTATTTCGATTACGAGGGCATGGGGATGATCGACGCGATCACCGAGTTCATCGATGGCGGCCGGGTCAAACTCTACTGCATTGACAGCGTCGATGCCGAATCCTGGTACAACTTCGCGGTTTCGCCGACAGAGCGCAACAGCCGGCACGAGGCCTACGACAGCTATATCGTCCGCGAGGTGGTCCCTTTCATTCGCGACCACTGCAACCAGCCGGATGTGCGGATCATGACCAACGGCTGCAGCATGGGCGCCTTCCACGCGGTCAACACCTTCCTCAAGCACCCCGACCTCTTTGCCGGCGCCATCGCCCTGAGCGGTCTGTATCGGCTCGACCGTACCGAATTCGGCCTGGGAGAGGGCGACATCCCAGCGGTCTACTTCAACTCGCCTGTTCACTACCTGGCCGGTCTTGCGGATCCCTGGTTCCTCAGCTGGTACCGGCACAGCACCATCGTGGTCTGCGTCGGCCAGGGGGCCTGGGAGAACGAGGCCATCGAGGACACCCGCGCCCTGGACGAGATCTTCCGCCAGAAGCGGATTCCGGCCTGGGTCGATTTCTGGGGCCAGGACGCGGATCACGACTGGCCCTGGTGGTACCGGCAGATGCAGTATTTTCTCGATTATCTCTACGTGCGGGACTGAGCCTGCGGGACTCGACCCGAAAGAATGCCAGGGAGCATTACTCCCCGGCGAAAGAAGAAGAGGCCGTTCCGGGCCTCAGGCCCCGATCCGGACCACGGTGCGGCCCTTGACCCGGCCCTGGATAAAGTCGTCGAAGGCTGCTGGCAGCTGGTCGAAATCGATGGTGCGGGTGACCGCAGCCAGACGCGCCGGCTTGAGATCGCCGGCCAGCCGCTGCCACACCTGGCCGCGGGTCGGCTCGCCCATGTAGCCGGAATCGATGCCCAGCAGGCTCACGCCGCGCAGGATGAACGGAAAGACCGTGGTGTTGAGGTTGAAGCTCGCGGCATTGCCGATGCTAGCCACGACGCCCGCCTGCTGCATGGTCGCTAGCACCCAGTGCAGGATCGGGCCGCCGACGTTGTCCACCGCCCCCGCCCACCGCGCCGCCTCGAGCGGCCGCACCTTGTCCCAATCGACGCTTGCTCGCAGGAGAATCTCGGCCGCGCCCAGATCCCGCAGGTAGTCGGCTTCCGACTCCTTGCCGGTGAGCGCGGTCACCCGGTAGCCGATTCGCGAAAGCATATCGATGGCCAGGCCGCCGACGCCACCGGTGGCGCCGGTGACGATAACCGGCCCGTTGGCCGGCGCAAGCCCGTTGGCCTCCATGCGCACGATCGCAAGCGCCGCGGTGAAGCCGGCTGTGCCCAGGGCCATGGCCTCCCGCAGGTCGAGGCCGGCGGGCAGCGGTATTACCCAGCCGGCCGGGATCCGCGCATACTCGGCATAGCCGCCGTGGTGGGCCACGCCGATGTCGTAGCTGGTGGCGATCACCCGGTCCCCGGGCTTGAACCGGCTGTCCGCGGTCTCCACCACCTCGCCGGAGAGGTCGATGCCGCCGGCGCAGGGAAAGCGGCGGATGATCTTGCCCGCGCCGGTGGCGGCCAAGGCGTCTTTGTAATTGATGCTCGAGTAATGCACCCGGATCAGCACCTCGCCCGCGTCCAGTTGCTCCGCTGTCAGGGTCGCCATCCGTCCCGAGGCTTTCCGGTGTTCGTCCTGATCGATCAGGTAGGCTTTGAAGGGTTGCATGCGGTCTCCTCCTCGTTTACGTGGGTTTGCACGCCATCCCCCAGCCGCGTTGGCCGCGTGCCGATGGCGCCCTGATGGTCACCCTGCCTTCACCGCCCAGGCATAATCGGCCGTGCCTTCGACGACCGCCCTGGCCAGGCGCTGCTGGATCGCTTCCGAGACGGCACCGTCGACCTGCTCCTCGCCGGAATAGGCCGACACCTCGATGGTGCTCGCCCCGTCCGCATCGTTGTGGATGCCGATATCGACGCAGATCTCTGTGTCCGGATACTCGTCCGCGAGCAGGCCGGTGATCAGGTCGCCCTCCACATCCGCCAGGTTCTCGGCGCTTCTCTCGACATCATAGCCTTCTTCGGTAAACAGGCGGCCCGTATGGATATGGGCGGTCACGACTATCTTGGCTATCGCCATCACATGCTCCCTTGTTGTCCGCCGCAGGCTGCAGCCAGCGCGGGTTGTCGTCTTTGGTTCGGATCGGAGCGTTTGCCTCCCATCCCCCGGAACTGGCTGTCCTGGATGGGGAAAATCGCTCCCCGGGGTCCGAGATTGCTTGGCCGATCGGCAATTTTGCCCTACTATGCAACAGGTGCTGGTCTCGTTGCGGCTGGCAGCAGTTCCGCAGTCACTGTCGCAAGACAACCGTCCACCGGGGTGATCAGATGGAAAACGGTCTTTCGTCCGACGTGTTAGAGCAGAAATTGGCGGAACTTGCCAGGGAAAATGCCGAGCTCAAGGCCAGATTGGCCGCCATGGACGCCATCGCCCCCACCCCACCATCGGAGGAGGCTGACAGCTGCACCTTCACCGACCTCTTTGATCTGGACGAGATCCAGAAAATCCAGGATGCCTTTGCCGCCGCCACCGGCATCGCCTCGATCATCACCCATCCGGACGGAACCCCGCTGACCCGGCCGAGCAGGGCGTCGGACTGGAGGCAGTTGCGCAGGCCGACCTCGGTGT
>CAZFPV010000067.1:0-8615 GCA_964521155.1 uncultured Desulfobulbus sp.
ATGCCCTTGACCCGGGCCAGATCTTCAGGGCCTACAAAGCAGCCGTTTCGCTGTCGCGTGGCAATGATTTCCTGAGCAAGGTGCGGCCCCACGCCGGGCAACAACTGCAGGGCGCGATCATCGGCTCGATTGATCGGCAGAGGCTGAGCGGCAAACAGGAAAAGCTCAGAAGGAAGGTCAACTGATCCATTCATATTCTTGACGAATTGTTTATTTTCTTTTTCCTGCACCCTTATCTCCTGGCCGCCTGAGGCGTTGCCATTGGGCAACCCTGGTGCCTCCCGCACCAGTTGCCAGCCAGCCCCACCCTCCCCTGCAGTCAACGCATAGGTACGCATCGGCGGTGGACTGTCCGTCCCGACCAGGTCCAGGCTCAGTATCAGCGCGCCGAAAAGAAAAAGGACAAGCGTTCGCTTGTCCTTAACCGGCGCGGGTTCGGCAGCCAGCGACGTTTCGCTATTCTCTGGAGCGCTCATCTTTCATCAGCTTGTAGTTGATACTGTCCACCAGTGCCTGCCAGCTTGCCTCGATAATGTTGTATGAGACGCCCACCGTGCCCCAGCTGTCGATGCCGTCCTTGCTTTCTACCAGAACACGGACCTTGGCGCCCGTGCCGTGCTGACCCGACAGCACCCGTACCTTGTAGTCGGTCAGTTCCATGTCTTCCAGGCGGGGGTAAAACCGGGTCAGCGCCTTGCGCAACGCCCGGTCCAGAGCATTGACCGGGCCGTCGCCCATGGCCGCGGTATGCACCTCGGCGCCGCCCACATACAGCCGGATGGTTGCCTCGGTGATCGGTTCCCTGTCCATGTCGTGCTTGTGATTCATCACCCGGAAAGCTTCGAGAGTGAAGAATTTCCGGTGCAATCCCAAGGCCCTGCGCATAAGCAACTCAAAGCTGGCCTCAGCCGCCTCGTACTGGTAGCCCTGGTTTTCCAGCTCTTTCAGTTCAGCGATGATCGAGACCATCAATGGATCCTCGGGATCGATGACCAGGCCGTATTTTTTGGCCTTCATCAGTACATTGGCCCGACCGGCCTGGTCGGAGATCAGCACCCGACGGATGTTGCCCACCTTTTCCGGGGCAATATGCTCGTAGGTCATGGGGTTGCGCTGCACTGCGCTGACGTGGACGCCTCCCTTGTGGGCAAAGGCAGAGTTGCCAACATAAGGTTGATAGCGGTTGTGCGGCAGATTAGCCAGTTCGTTCACCAACCGGGCTGTGGAGTACAGCTGGTCGATGCGCTTGCCGACCTCGCATTCAAGTCCCATTTTGAAGATCAGGGCCGGGATGATCGAGGTCAGGTTGGCATTGCCGCACCGCTCGCCAAAACCATTGATGGTGCCCTGCACCTGGTTGGCGCCCAGGTGGACGCACATCAGCGAGTTGGCCACCGCGGTTTCCGCGTCGTTGTGCGCATGGATGCCGATGCGCACGGCTCTGTCCATTTCTGCCAGATACTGATGCACCCGGTCCATGATTTCGGGAATTTCCTGCGGCAGGGTTCCGCCATTGGTGTCGCAGAGTGTGATGGTCTCGGCGCCGCCGGCCACGGCCCTGCCGATGGTGGCCAGGCAGTATTCGCGATTGTTTTTAAAGCCGTCAAAAAAGTGCTCGGCATCGTAAATGAGGTGTTTGACCCGAGGCCGCAGGTAGGCCAACGAATCTTCGATGATCTGCAGGTTGTCTTCCAGTTCGATGCGCAGGGCGTCGATCACGTGGATATCCCAGCTCTTGCCGAAGATGGTGATGGCTGGCGTCCTGGCGGCGAGCAAGGCCTGGATGTTGGCATCTTTTTCCGGCGGATTCTGGAAATGGCGGGTGGAGCCGAAGGCAGCCAGGCGCGCGTGCTTGAGCTCGACATCCTGCATCCGACGGAAGAAATCCACGGCTAGCGGGTTGGATCCCGGCCATCCCCCCTCGATAAAATCGATGCCCAGCCGGTCCAGCTGGCGACAGATTTTAACCTTGTCTTCCGCCGAAAGGTTGAAATTCTCGGCCTGGGTGCCGTCACGCAGGGTGGTGTCGTATATCTCGATCGTTCTGGCCATGCTTAATCTTCTTCCAGGGGCATGTTTTCCTTGTCCAGGGCAAAGGCGTCGTGCAGCGCTCGCACCGCAAGTTCGGCATATTTTTCGGCAATGATGCAGGACACCTTGATCTCCGAGGTCGAGACCATCATCATGTTGATGCCCTCTTTCGCCAGGATCTGAAACATGGTCGAGGCGATGCCGGGGTGGTTGCGCATGCCGACGCCTACGATCGAGACCTTGGCAATATCCTTGTCGCCAGTGACGTCCTCGGCGTTAATCTCCTCGGCCACCTTTCGCAGCAGCAGCATGGCGCGATCATAATCAGCGCGCGGAACAGTGAAGGTCATGTCCGTAAGCTTGCCATCGTGGGTATTCTGGATGATCATGTCCACAAGGATGCCGGCGTCGGAAACAGGAAGGAATATCTTTGCCGCGATTCCAGGCTGATCCGGAACTTTCTTGATCGTGATTCGAGCTTCTTTCTTGCTGTAGGTGATGCCGGAAACCAGCATGGACTCCATGATTTTATCCTCCTCGACAACCCAGGTGCCAATGGTATCGGTAAAAGTGGAACGGACATGCACAGGCACACCAAATCGTTTTGCCAGGCCAACGGAGCGGATGTCCAGTACCTTGGCCCCCAGGCTGGCCAACTCGAGCATCTCGTCGTAGCTGATGCGGTCGATCTTGCGCGCCTGGGCGCAGATATTGGGGTCCGTGGTGTACACGCCTTCGACGTCGGTGAAGATCTCGCAGGCATCGGCCCGCATGGCCGCAGCCAGGGCCACGGCGGTGGTGTCCGAGCCGCCCCGGCCCAGGGTGGTGATGTCGCCGTCATCGGTCACGCCTTGAAAGCCGGCAATGGTGACGATCTTGCCCTGGTCAAGGTATTTGTTGATCAACTCGGCATCGATCCGCTTGATCCTAGCCTTGGTGTGCATTCCATCGGTATGGATGGCTACCTGGTCGCCCAGGAGCGAGACCGCGTCCACCCCGGCCTCTTTGACGGCCATGGCAAACAGGGCCACGGTCACCTGCTCGCCAGTGGCAAGCATCATATCCATCTCGCGAGGATCGGGAATATGCTGGACTGCGTTTGCCAGACCAACCAGCCGGTCGGTCTCGCCCGACATGGCCGACAGTACCACCACCATTCGGTTGCCCTGCTGGTGGCTTTTGATCACCCGCTGGGCCACTGCCTTGATCTTATCCGTGGAGCCGACGGAGGTGCCGCCGAATTTCTGCACAATGAGCGCCATGATCGCATCCGCTTGTGAAAAATAAAAAAGAGGTCAATGCCGGCAAACTGGCAGCCTGCCCGACACAAAAAAAGAAACAAAAATTGTAAGACGTATTTTTAAATTTGCAACCTCAATCCATATTCAGTACATAGCGGGCCAATGCCAATTGCTTGAAACCCTTGCCGCCATGCCCTTCCCTCCCCTGCACATTGTTCTGGTCGAACCTGAGATTCCGCCCAACACCGGTTCCATTGCCCGGCTTTGCGGTGCCACCGATACGGTGCTCGATCTGGTGCATCCGCTCGGTTTTCGCATTGACGACAAGCATCTCAAGCGGGCCGGCCTGGACTACTGGCCCCAGGTGACCATCAACCACTGGCCCAGTCTGGACAACCTGCTTGCCCAGCACGACGAGCATCGGTTGTATTTCCTGACCACCAAGAGCGAGCGGCCCTACACCATGGCTATCTTCCAGCCAGGCGATCTGCTCATTTTCGGCAAGGAGACAAAAGGCTTGCCCGAAGATATTCTCGACCTGTATACTGATCGTTGCTATACGATCCCCATGAGTAATCCCCATATCCGCAGTCTCAATCTGGCCATGGCCGCGGGTATCGTACTGTACGAAGCTCTACGGCAAATCAGCCGGTAAGCCTTCAATACCTCATCAGACTCTTCAAGGAGAGAGCAATGCCTGAACGAATTTTCAATTTTGCTGCCGGTCCGTCTACTCTGCCCTATGCCGTGCTCCAGGAGGCGGCAGCCGACATTGTCAACTTCAAGGACAAGGGCATGGGGCTTATCGAGATGAGCCACCGTTCCAAGGAGTTCGTCGCCGTCACCGACGAGGCCGAGGCGCTGATCCGCGAATTGATGGCGATCCCGGCCAATTATAAAGTCCTCTTTCTCCAGGGCGGCGCCTCGCTGCAGTTCTGCATGGTGCCAATGAACCTGCTCGCGGCTGACCAGACTGCCACCTATCTCAACACCGGGGTCTGGTCGAAAAAGGCCATCAAGGAGGCGAAGCTGTTTGGCAAGGTCGAGGTTGCCTACTCCAGCGAAGAGACGGGCTTCAAGCGGGTGCCGCGCGATGACGAGTACACCGTGTCGCCGGAGAGCCAGTACCTCTATTTTGTCACCAACAACACCATTTACGGCACCCAGTTTCCGTCCATGCCGAACAAGGACGCGCTCTTGATCGCGGACATGAGCTCGGATATCCTGTCGCGGCCGGTGGACGTCAGCCGTTTTGGCCTGATTTTTGCCGGCGCACAGAAGAACATGGGCCCAGCCGGCGTCACCGTGGTCATCATCCGCGAAGACCTGCTTGACCGGGTGAGCGACAAGGTGCCGACCATGCTCAAATACAAGACCCATGCCGAGAAGGATTCCATGTTCAACACACCGCCCTGCTTCTCGATCTACGGCGTCGGCCGGGTGATGCACTGGCTGAAGCAGTTGGGCGGGGTTTCGGCGATCGAAAAACTGAACCGGGAAAAGGCAGCCATCCTCTACCAGGCCATCGACAGCACTGATTTTTATCGCGGCCATGCGGAGAAGGAATCCCGTTCACTGATGAACGTCACCTTCAACCTGCCCACGCCGGAGCTCGAGGCCCAGTTCGTGCGCGAGGCCACCGCCATCGGGCTGGACGGCCTCAAGGGTCATCGGTCGGTGGGCGGCTGCCGCGCCTCGATCTACAATGCCTTTCCCAAGGAAGGCGTGGTCAAGCTGGCCGAATTCATGGCCGGGTTTGCCAAAACAAACGGCTGATCTCTACACAGCGCGTCCTGCCCGCGGCCCGGTCACGGGCAGGAACCTCCGCCATGGAATACATCGGCGACATCATCAGGCCTCCCAGCGAGGCCTTTTCCATTCTCCTTCAGGTCACCACCGGTTGTTCCCACAATCGCTGCACCTTCTGCGGCGCCTATGGCGACAAGCCGTTTTCGATCAAATCGGTGGCTCGCATCGAGCAGGATCTGGACTTCGCCGCCGCATGGTGCGGGCGGCAGCAGACTCTGTTTCTTGCCGACGGCGATGCCCTGGCAATACCGCACGAACAGATGCTGGCGCTGTTGCGCCGCATCCGGGAAAAGCTGCCCTGGGTGCGACGGGTGAGCAGCTACGCCAGCTGCCAGAACATCGAGGCCCTGACCGACGAACATTTGGCCGCCTGCCGGGCTCTGGGTCTCACCCGCCTGTACCTTGGCCTGGAGAGCGGCCATGATCCGACCCTGCGTGCTGTCGCCAAGGGTGTGGACAGCGCGCGCATGATTGCCGCCGGCCGGCGGGTGCGGGAGGCCGGTCTGTTTCTCTCCGTGACCTGCCTGCTCGGCCTCGCCGGGGTGGACCAATCCCTGGCCCACGCGGCTGCCACGGCAGACGCGCTCAACCACATGCAGCCGCATCAGATCGCGATTCTCACCCTCATGCTCCTGCCGGGCACGCCGCTGTACCGGCAGATGGTCGCAGGTCGATTTTGCCTGCCCGATCAGCGGCAGCTGTTTTGCGAACTGCGCACCCTGGTGGCAGGGCTTGGACCGCATCGCGCCCAATTATACGCCAACCACGCCTCCAACTATTTTTCCCTGGACGGCCGGCTGCCCAGGGATCGGGAACGGATGCTCGCCACCATCGACCAGGCCATTGCCGGGACGCTGCCGCTCAAGCCCGAACACGGCCGCGCCCTCTGATCCGGGCCAGCCCGATCATCAACCCCGCCTTGTACCGCAAGGTTTTCCCACAGGAAGCACATGACCCAACAGGCAGCACAAACAGACCTGAAAGAACTGACCCAGGAGCAGTTGGTGCGCTTCGTCGAATCCCTGGGCCAACCAGCCTTTCGCGGCCGTCAGATCCTGGCCTGGATCTACCGCCCGAAAATCAGCGAGTTTGCCCAGATGACCGACCTGGCCAAGGAGTTCCGCGCCATCCTCGCCCAACATGCCCGCATGAGCCGCTTTGACGAGTACATGGTCGAGCGCTCGCAGGACGGATCAGTGAAATTCGCCTTTCGCCTGGAGGACGGACAGATCATCGAATCGGTCCTGATCCCGGAAGAGGACCGCAACACCTTGTGCGTCTCGTCGCAGGTGGGCTGCGCCATGGGCTGCACCTTCTGCCTCACCGGGGCCATGGGTTTTTGCCGCAACCTCAGCACCGCCGAGATCGTCAATCAAGTCTGCGCGGTCCGCGACTGGGCGCTGGCCGAGGACAAGGGGCCGTTGACCAACCTTGTCTTCATGGGCATGGGCGAACCACTGGCCAACATGGAGCATCTGCTCGACGCCATCTCGATCCTCACCGAACAGCGTGGGCTCGACTTCTCCAATCGTCGCATTACGGTCTCGACCTGTGGCCTGGTGCCGCAGATGCAACGGCTGGGCGACGAAACCGACGTCAATCTGGCTGTGTCCCTGCACGCGGTGGACGATGACACCCGCAGCCGCCTGATGCCGATCAACAGAAAGTACCCCATCGCCGAGTTGATCGAAGCCTGCCGCACCTACCGGCAGAAACGGCGCAAACGGATCATGTTCGAATATACCCTGCTGGCAGGCGTCAACGACAGCGATGCCGATGCCCGCACCTTGGCGGCGCTGCTGCGCGAGGTGCCCTGCAAGATCAACCTGTTGTCGGTCAATCCGGCGGCCGACGGCACGGTCCGCAGTCCGGCTGCGGATCGGGTGCTGCGCTTTCAGGAGATCCTGCGCGAGCAGGGCTATACCATTTTTATCCGCCAGAGTCGGGGCAGCGATATTTCCGCGGCCTGCGGGCAACTAGCCGGCAAGGGGTGGGATGCGGACAAGGCAGTGCGGATCGGGGAACCAGAAGGCGGGCAATAAGCGGTGGCGTTCACCCTCGCCTAACCTTCGATGGAGATGCGGTGTTCGTGCAGCGCGGGAAGGTGTTTCATGGTGTGCAGGATTTCGGCAAAGGCCTCTCGGCAGTTGTGCATCCGCACCAGTTCCCAGGCGCAGGTGATGACCGCCCGGGTCACCTTGTCCACCGGTGCATTGGAGGAAAGCTTCACCTCACCATCGGTGTATTCAAAAAAACCACGCGCCGGATCAAGGAAGGGAAAGTTGGTCACCTTGATTTGAAAATGTTCCTTCAGTGCCAGCACCGGATCGATGCGGGTCTTCTGACGCATGGTCTGGACAAAGCAGGAAAGAAACTCTTCCAGGGCCAGGCGCAGATCGCCCGGTGTCGAACCAGTCTTTTCCTGTTCCTGCGGCCGAACCCCGTCCCCGCCATGGACCGTCTTGTTTTCACTGACAAAACTGCCAAAGGTAAAAGCGGCGTCCGCTGACTGTACCCGGCCAAGCAGGGTGGTGTAGTCGTCATTGGTCCGCGACAGACCGCCATTGCCCCAGGAATAGGAGCCGCCGATCCGTTTTCCCTCATGGAAAAAGAGCAGACCGTTTTCCGGTCTGCCAATCAGCTGCACGTCGATGAATCCGGAAAACTGTTTCTGCCCCAAGCGAAAAATGAGGTCGGGCAGCGGAATTTCGCTCGATTTCAGGGCAGACTTGGCCCGTTGGAAGGGTGGCATCTGGGCCCAGAAATAGATGGCATTGTCGTCGAGGAACTGGACATTGACCGCGTGGGAGCCCTCATAAAAAAGATTCCTGGCGATTTCAAAAGAGGCGGGGCGGGAGAGTGTATCCCCCTGCTTCTGCACCATACTGCCGACGATCTCGCTCTCATTGAAAAAGATCAGCATCTCCAGGCCGCGCGAGGTGCAATGCAGTGCCCCGGAACCGATCTCCCCCTGCAGGTGGGTGATGAAGTTTTCCAGCTGCAGATAGTAGCTGTTGAGACCTTGAAGGTAGGGCTTTTCCCGTGGGATGAGCATGGAGGCTGGGTTGGCGGGTTGTCTTGATCAATGGGGCGGATGAATTATCGCGGCCGGCTCCATTCCACAACCGGTTTTCACCGGTCAAGGCCAAGGCCAAACCGTGACGGCAATGGCTATGGGCAGGGCATTACTCGGGCTGTCTGGCCAATCCAATCAGTCGTGAGTTCAAGTAGCGGCCTTGTTGCTGGTTGGTTCCTGCAAACCGTCCGTGTTCATCGGCGAGGGTTCGCCACTCGTCTTGCCCTTGACCACGACGATGATGTGGCCGCATTCGTAACAGGTGAATTTGGCGCGAGGTCCTTTCATCTTGCTTTCGTCAATGTTGTATTTTTTGGAACAGTCCTCGCAAATGGCAAGCATTGCCTTCTCCCCGTAAAAAGAGTGATGACGCGACCTGGTTGCGGCCGCCATCGGCAGCCTGTGTCCGCATGGTTACGTTATATTTTTTTCTGCCATGGCGGTCAAATTGTTTCTGC
>CAZFPV010000068.1:0-8600 GCA_964521155.1 uncultured Desulfobulbus sp.
GACGGTCTGCTCGCCGGCAGCGCCGCCCTGCTGGCCTCGCAATGCCTCGGCGTGGTCGCGGTGTGCGTCTATGCCTTCGTGGTCAGCTGGGTGATCCTCAAGGCGGTCGACGCGCTTGTCGGCCTGCGGATCACCGAAGAGGCCGAGCATCAGGGGCTCGATTACACCGAGCATTCGGAGACAGCCTACAACTGATTCCTGCGGTCCATCGGCTGTCAGTGAAGCGTCTCCAACCTGGATCAGGTCCGTCTGCACAAGGAGAAAACCATGAAGAAAATAGAAGCGATCATCAAGCCGTTCAAGCTCGACGAAGTCAAGGATGCCCTCAACGGTCTGGGCATCAAGGGCATGACCGTGACCGAGGTCAAGGGCTACGGCCGGCAGAAGGGGCACACCGAGATCTACCGCGGCGCCGAGTATGTTGTTGATTTCATTCCCAAGATAAGGTTGGAGCTGATTGTTTCAGACGATCAGGTCGAGCAGGTGATCGACACCATCATCAAGGTGGCGCGTACCGGCAAGATCGGGGACGGCAAGATTTTCGTCCTGCCCGTGGAGCACATTGTCCGGGTCAGAACAGGGGAGACGGGCAGCGAGGCGATCTGATGGCCGACTCCCTCCGCGCGCAGCAGGAAGCGCTGGCCGGTCTCTGGCGGCAAGGGGTAAGCGGCCGGGAGATTCTTGCCCGGTACGCAACCCTGGCGGACGAGTTTATCGTCAGGCGGTTTGAGGAGGCGCGGCAAGCCAAGGGCGCACGCGGCCAGGTGGCGGTGGTTGCTCTGGGCGGATACGGGCGCAGGGAGCTGTACCCTTCTTCCGATATCGACCTGCTGCTGCTGCACGACTGGTGGGCTGGCAAATCGATGCAGGCCCTGTCAGAGGCGGTGCTCTATCCGCTCTGGGATGCCGGCTTCGAAGTCGGCCACAGCGTCCGCGGCATCAAGGATGCGGTGGCCTTTGCAGCGGAGGATTTTCATTTCCAGGTGGCGCTCCTGGATGCTCGTCTGCTGGCCGGTTCGGAGAAGCTGTTTGCCGAGTTGCAGACCGTGTACACCAAAAAGATCCTTGAGGGCCGGCGCGACGCCTTTGTCCGCACCATGGACGAATTCCGGCTGGAACGGCGGCAGAAATACGGCAGCCACTCCTTTCTGCTGGAGCCCCATGTCAAGGAAGGCAAGGGCGGCCTGCGCGACATCCAGGCCATGCTCTGGGTGGCCAAGGGGGTGTTCAGCCTGCCGGATCTGGATGCCATCCAGGCCTCGGGGATGCTCGCCGAGGCGGAACGGCAAAGCCTGGAGCAAAGCTGGTCCATGCTGGCCCGGGTCAGACTCGGCCTGCACCAGATGAGCCGAAGGAAGGGCGATCATCTTATCTTCGAGTATCAGACCGAGATGGCCTCGGCCCTCGGCTACAGGGATGACGGCGGCCTGCTCGGTGTGGAGCGGTTCATGCGCGACATGTACGGCCACCTCCAGACCGTTTCGTTGGTGACTGACCTCTTTTTCGAACATGTGCAGGAGATACTGGGGCTCACTGGCGGCGCCGCCCGGGAGCAGCAGCTCGAGCGGGCCATCGTCAGCCGGGCCGGCTGGGTACGGTTGGCCTCGATCGAGGAATTGATCGAGCGGCCCTATCTGCTGATGCGGCTCTTTCTCCAGGCCGGTCGCACCGGGTTGCCTCTGCATCACCGCACCCGGCAGACGATTGCGGCCCACCTGAACCTGGTGGATGAGCAGTTCCGATCATCCAGGCGGGTGGCGAAGATCTTCCTCGAATTGTTGACCGAAACCGGCGAAATTTTTCCTGTGCTGGAATCCATGCTCGCCACCGGGCTGCTGACCCGGTATCTGCCCGAATTCGGAGATGTGGAGTCGCTGGCCCAGCACGACCTGTACCATCTGTACACCGTCGACAGGCACCAGATGCAGGCCGTGGCCGAACTGGCCGCGCTGCGGCGTGAGACGCCGGAACTGTTCGCCGAGTTGGACGAACCCGAACTGCTCTACCTGGCCGCCTTGCTGCACGACATCGGCAAGGGCCGGCAACAGGATCATTCGGCCCTCGGCGCCGAGATGGTGCGGGACATCGGCTTGCGGCTGAGGCTCTCGCCCGCGGCCTGCGATACCCTGGCCTTTCTTGTCCGCCATCATCTCTACCTGCCGGAAAACGCCCTGCGCCGCGACTTCAGCGACCAGGAATTCATCCGCCAGGCGGCTGAACTGATCGGCGACGCGCAGCGGCTGACCATGCTCTATCTGCTGACCATCGCCGATTCGCGGGCCACCGGACCCTCGGCCTGGTCGGGCTGGAAATCGAGCCTGCTGGCCGAGCTATATCTTAGCCTGAAGGCCTGCCTTGTCGGTGAGTGTCACCACGAGGAAGAGGCAGTCGCCGGGGAAACCCAGGGTGTGCGCTGGCTGCGGGAGCAACTGGCCGTCCAGCTGAACGGCCAGCCGGCCCGGATAGACCTTGATCTCCTGCCGGCCGATTATCTGATGAGCTTCAGTCTGGATGCGGTTCTCAACCATCTTCGCATCCACCGGGACCGGCAGGCCCGCATCAGGCAGCAGGTGCTGCTTGTGGCCGAAGAGGGCGACGGCGCTTGGTCCCTGCTCATCATGGGCACCGACCGGGTGGGGCTTCTCGCCAAGTTCTGCGGCGTCCTCGCCCTGCACAACCTGATGGTGCGATCGGCGCAGATCTTCACCTGGCCCGATGCCACGGTGGTGGATGTGCTCCAGGTCGTGCCGGCGGTGGCCCGCGACTTTGGCGAGCTGGATTGGCAGGAGGTGGAGCGGGATCTGAACCTGGCGATCAACTACCGCCTCGATGTCGGCTACCAGTTGCACCGGCGGGTGCTGAATCAGGGGTACGGACCGGCGCGTCCGGTGCAGCAGCTGGAGCGGAAGGTGGTCATCGACAACGCGGTCTCCAGTCAGTTCACCGTCATCGAAGTCTATGGTGGCGACGACCGGGTGATCCTCTATCAGCTGACCCAGACCCTGGCCGACTTCGGCCTGACCATTCATCGGGCCCGTATCGCCACCGAGGTGGAGCAGCTGATCGACGTCTTCTATGTCAAGACCACTGCGGACGGCAAACTGACCGAGCCGGCCGAGGTGGAGCAGGTGCGCATGACCCTGATGCGGATCGTCGGCGCGGCGGAGGCCGAACCCGCAACCGCCGGCGCGCCGCACCACCCGTAGGGGGGCGCATCCGGCAGCGACCAGGTTTTTTAATAATCCACCGGCGAGCTACTGAGCTGTCGTCATCATTATCTTCAACCTTTTAAGGAGCGTGCATTATGAGTGGAATCCAGGCCCGTTTGAATGCCATTTCGGCAATCATCAACTACAAACCATCCCATGCCCCCCTGAATTTCAGCGAGACAAAACCCACCGACATTTTTGGATCCAACGTCTTCAATGACAAGGTCATGAAGGACCGTCTGCCCAAACATGTCTACAAGTCGTTGAAGAACACCATCGCCTTTGGCGAGAAGCTCGACGCCTCCGTTGCCGATGTGGTTGCCAACGCCATGAAGGACTGGGCCATCGAGAAGGGTGCGACTCACTTCACCCATGTCTTCTATCCCCTGACCGGCCTCACCGCTGAAAAGCACGACGCCTTCCTGGTTCCCGACGGAGACGGCGGCGCCATGGCCGAGTTTTCCGGCAAGATGCTCATCCAGGGCGAGCCCGATGCGTCCAGCTTCCCCTCCGGCGGACTGCGCGCCACCTTCGAGGCACGCGGCTATACCGCCTGGGATGTGACCAGCCCTGCCTACATCCTCGAGAATCCCAACGGAACCTTCCTCTGCATCCCCACAGCCTTTGTATCCTGGACCGGTGAGGCCCTGGACAAGAAGACTCCGCTGCTGCGCTCCCTCCAAGCCTTGAACAAGCAGGCCAAGCGCGTGCTCAAAGTGTTCGGTGTTTCGACCAAGCTACCGGTCACCTCATTTGCCGGTCCCGAGCAGGAATATTTCCTGGTCGATCGCAATTTCATCTTTGCCCGTCCCGATCTGCTCATTGCCGGCCGCTCTCTGTTCGGCGCGCCTTCAGCCAAGGGTCAGGAGTTCGAGGATCAGTACTTTGGCGTGATCAATCGTCGCGTGCTTTCTTTCATGATGGAAGTCGAGCGTGAGCTCTTCAAGCTGGGCGTGCCGGTCAAGACCCGCCACAACGAAGTGGCCCCGGCCCAGTTCGAAATCGCCCCCATCTACGAGCAGGGCAACCTGGCCACCGATCACAACCAGCTGGTCATGACCACCCTGCGCACCGTGGCCAAGCGCTACGGCATGATCTGCCTGCTGCACGAAAAACCCTTTGCCGGCATCAACGGCTCGGGCAAGCACCTCAACTATTCCCTAGGCAACGCGGAGCTGGGCAGCCTGTTTGATCCGGGCGACACTCCCCACTCCAACGCCCAGTTCCTGGTGTTCTGCGCCGCCGCCCTCCGCGCCCTGCACAAGCATGGCGCCCTGCTGCGCGCCACCGTGGCCTCTGCCTCCAACGACCACCGTCTGGGCGCCAACGAGGCCCCGCCTGCCATCATGAGCGCCTACCTGGGCGAGCAGTTGGCCGACGTCTTCGAGCAGATCAAGAAGGGCGAGGTCAAGGGGTCCAAACAAAAGGGCATCATGAACATCGGCGTCGACACCCTGCCGCCGCTGCCCATGGATCCGGGCGACCGCAACCGCACCAGTCCTTTTGCCTTCACCGGCAACCGTTTTGAGTTCCGCGCCGTGGGCTCCTCCCACTCCATCGCCGGCGCCCAGGTGGCCCTGAACACGATGATGGCGGAATCGCTTGATTATGTGGCAACCGAATTGGAGAAGCTGGGCAAGGTGAACAAGACCCAGTTCAACGAAGGCGTGCAGAAGCTGCTGCAGAAGATCATGAAGGAGCACGACGCTGTCATTTTCAACGGCGACGGCTACTCCGAGGCCTGGCACAAGGAAGCAGCCAAACGCGGCCTGCCCAACCTGAAGACCACCCCCGAAGCTCTGCCCGTGCTCACCAGCAAGGAAGTGATCGAGCTGTTCACCAAGTACAACGTCCTCTCCGAGGCAGAACTGAAAAGCCGCCAGGAGATCTACCTGGAGCAGTACGTCAAGGTCGTCACCACCGAGGCCAACTTGGTGATCCGCATGGCCCGCACCGTGATCTTCCCGGCCGCCATGCGTTATCAGGGCCAGTTGGCCGAGACCTGCGCCAACCTGAAGGCCATCGGCCATGACATCAAGATGGCCACCCTCGAGGATGTCACCGCCAAGTTGCGCTCCATGCAGACCGAGGTGAACACGCTGGAGAAGCTTCTGGCCCACGAGGGCGGCGACACCCTGACCCACGCCAAGTACATGTGCGACAAGATCCTGCCCGCCATGCAGGCCGTACGCAGCTATGCCGATGCCCTGGAATCCGTGGTGGCTGACGATCTCTGGCCTCTGCCCTCCTATCAGGAGATGCTGTTCATCCGCTGATCCCGGCTGCATCGCCATGGTGTTCAAGGCCGCTCCCAGCAGGGGGGCGGCCTTTTTCTTTCGGGATCGCGGAGCAGTCTCCAACCATCGAGGGCAGCCGGGGCTCAATGGCTGCCGCCGACAGGGCTTGCCCAGAAGGGCGCTCGGTCTGGGTCGACTGGGAAATGTTCGTGCATTGATCTTTTTCTTGGTGAAGATTATACACAGGCGAGAGAGGAAATTGGCCGCAGGCGGCCATTCTGCCGCGAGCGGTTGGCCTCTTTGGCACGGTGCACCCGGCCGAGCCCCAGCGCGGCTGACCACGGCTGCGGTTCGTTGGCTATCAGAACCCACAATAGATAAGGAGAACAGGTATGACCCGCGACGAAATTATGAGAATCATCAAGGAAAAGAACGTGAACTTTTTCCGTCTGCAGTTCGTCGATATCTTTGGGTTCCTGAAGAATATCGCCCTGCCCCTAAGCCAGATCGAAAAGGCCCTGGACGGCAAGATCATGTTCGACGGCTCCTCCATCGAGGGCTTTGTCCGAATCAACGAATCCGACATGTACCTCAAGCCGGATTATGCCACCTTTGTGGTCATGCCCTGGCGCGAGAAGGACGGTTCCAACGCCGCCCGCATCATTTGTGACGTCTACAAGCCCGACGGTACGCCTTTTGTCGGTTGCCCGCGCAACAACCTTAAGCGGGTGCTGACCGAGGCCAGGAAGATGGGCTTCACCATGAACGTGGGCACTGAGTGCGAGTTTTTCCTCTTCAAGCGGGATGCCAACGGCCGTCCGACCACCGTTACCGACGACGTCACCGGCTATTTCGACGTTGAGCCCGATGATGCCGGCATAGACTGCCGTCGCAAGATCATCCAGACCCTGGAGGCCATGGGTTTCGAGATCGAGGCCTCCCACCACGAAGTGGCCGAGGGGCAGCACGAGATCAACTTCAAGTATGCCGACGCCCTCACCGCCGCCGACAACACCGTCACCTTCAAGTGGGTGGTTCGTTCCATTGCCGCCGAGTTTGGCCTGCATGCCACCTTCATGCCCAAGCCGGTGTTCGGCATCAACGGCTCCGGCATGCATACCAATCAGTCGCTGTTCAACCTGGACGGTACCAACGCCTTCTTTGACGAGAAGGATGCGCTGCAGCTGAGCACGGCCGCCTACAAGTACATTGCCGGCATCATGAAGCACGCCCGCGGCTTCAGCGCCGTCACCAACCCCCTGGTCAACTCGTACAAGCGCCTGGTCGCCGGCTACGAAGCCCCGGTTTACATTGCCTGGTCCGCCTCCAACCGCTCGGCCCTGATCCGCATCCCGGCTTCCCGCGGCATGGGTACCCGGACCGAGGTACGCTGCCCGGATCCGACCTGCAACCCGTACCTGGCCTTTGCCCTGATGCTCAACTCGGGCCTCGACGGCATCAAGAACGACCTGCCGGTCCCGCCCCCCACCAATGTGGACATCTTCGAGATGACCGCCGAGGAGAAGGTCGCCGCTGGCATCCCGAGCCTGCCCGCCAACCTGTATGAAGCCGTGCAGGAACTCAAGGCCAACCCTATCGCCAGAGAGGCCCTGGGCGAGCATATCCTCGAGAAGTACGTCGAGGGCAAGGAACAGGAATGGGACAAGTTTCGTATGGCGGTCACCAACTGGGAGCACGAACAGTACCTCAGCCGCTATTGATCGGCTGTTGGTATGATCCCAAGGAAAAAGGCGTCCCGAGGGGGACGCCTTTTTTTGCTTGTGGATGTTCTGCCCGGAAATTTCTGATTACTGGTCTAACAAAAACCCATGAACAATTCTGATCTCAGGCCCTTGGGGGATGCCCTGGCATCGGTCTATGCATCGAAACAGTGGTCACGACAGTGGCGGCTGTTCCAACTGGTGCGGGATTGGCCGGCGATTGTCGGCGAGCAGGTGGCCGCCCTCACCGCTCCGGCTTTTTTTCGGCGGGACGTGCTCTGGATTTATGTCCAGGATTCTGCCTGGATGCAGCACCTGCAGTATGTCAAGATTGACCTGCTGGAACGGATCAACGCCACCCTGGACGATCAGCCGGCCACCGATTTGCGCTGGCTGCAGCAGCCGTTCGCCGCGCCCGAGGCAACGAGGTCGGCGCCCGAGCCCCGGCCCATTGATCCCGCGCGCGAGCGATTGTTTGTCGAGATGGCCAACTCCATCCCCAACCTCGAGTGTCGCAAGGCTCTGCTGGGCTTGTGGCGGGCATTTGCCGCCTACGAGCCGGAGTAATCCGTGCTGTTGCCAACGGCCCGGCAAATGATGGCGGGATGGTCGCTTGTTTTGCGCTTTCACCGCAAATCGGCTATGGTGGCGCTGTTCATTTTCCTTTGTTTTCTTCCCTGCCGGCGCATTGCATGAATATCACAGAACTGATAGGCAACACCCCGCTGATCGAATTGGCCAGGCTCAACCCCTCGGGCGGCCGCATTCAGTTGTTGGCGAAACTGGAATCCCGCAACCCGGGCGGCTCGATCAAGGACCGGGTGGCCCTGTCCATGGTCGAGGCCGGGGAGCGGAGCGGCGAGCTGACCCGCGACAAGATCCTGCTCGAGGCCACCAGCGGCAACACCGGCATCGGCATGGCCATGGTCTGTGCCGCCAAGCAATACCGTTGCCAGCTGATCATGCCCGAATCGGCCTCCATTGAGCGGCGGCTGATCATGCAGGCGTACGGCGCCGAGATTATCCTGACGCCGGCCAAGCGGGCCACCGACGGTGCCATCGAAAAGGCCTACGCCATGGCCCGGGAGCATCCGGAGCGCTATTTCCTCGCCGATCAATTCAACAACCCGGCCAACTGGCAGGCCCATTACAACACCACTGCCCCTGAGATCTGGGAGCAGACGGGCGGGCGGGTCACGGACATCATCGCCACCCTCGGCACCTCGGGCACGGCCATGGGCCTGTCCCGCTGGTTTGGCGATCACCATCCCGAGGTCCGGGTGATCGCGGTCGAGCCCTACCTGGGGCACAAGATCCAGGGCCTGAAGAACATGAAGGAGTCCTACAAGCCCGGGATTTTTGATAAAACCTTGCCGCATGCGATCGTCAACGTCGCCGACGCTCCCGACCTGTGCGACTTCATCATGCCGTCG
>CAZFPV010000069.1:0-2686 GCA_964521155.1 uncultured Desulfobulbus sp.
TCCTGCAGTACAACTACAAGAAATGGAATAAAAAATCTGCCGATAAATCCTTGGGGCGCAGGCTGTCTCCCACAGCGTGGCCGTACATACCCAAGGCTGCCATTGCGGCATCTTCAGCCTTCTGCTTTGCGGAGAAGGTTCTCGGGAAAGAGAGAGCGGCAGAGGCAATCCGGGGTAATACGGCTCAATAAATTGCGTGATGTTCCCTTGGTGACAATTGGCTCTCCCTTCCGCCGGAACCGGTTACGGTTCTGGCTCGCAGTCTGGTGGGTCAGGGGGGCCAGGATCGAGACGGCCCGGGTGCCGCAGTCATAGGGAGTGTCGGTCCACAGCCTGCGCTTGATCCAGACGGCCTCCTCCTCGCCCTCCTCCATGGCCATGAGATCCAGGGCCAGATCGACGAACAGGGCCAGCAGCAGATAGGCAACGATGCATTCCATTTTCTTGTCCTCCGTGAAAAGGGTTGATCTTGCTGTTGCCTCCACTGTACCTTGGGTGGTCAGACAGATAGTGTCTGACCAGATTTTTTTTCGTCACTTTTTTTTTGCGGCTCCTGGGGGAGGGTTCCGCATCCCAGGCCATCATCGCAACAAAGCCAGAAGGTATCCATTGGCTTGGGTTTTCTCGTCGCTTTGTTCCCCGAAATGACCTAATTCTGACCTTTTGGCACCCGTTCCTTCTTCTATTTCAAGCCCATGGCCAAATACAAGCCCCAGCACGCCCGCCTGCAATACATCGACCGGATGATCCGCGAAAAGCGCTATCCCAGTTGTGCCGACCTGGCCGGGGGCTGGGAGGTCAGCGAGCGCACCATTCAGCGCGATCTCGACTACATGCGCTACGAACTCGACGCGCCCATCGCCTATGTGGCCAAGCAGCGCGGTTACCACTATACCGAGGAACAGTACCAGCTGCCGGCCATCCACCTGCGCGAAAGCGATTTGTTCGCCATCTATCTTGCCGACAAACTCCTCGGCCAATATGAGGGGACGCCCATTTTCGAGAGCCTGCGCTCGGTCTTCCGCAAGATCGAGGACAGCCTGCCGGACAAAATCGCTGCCCGACCCGAGACCGACCAGTCTCGATTCACCGTGTTCCCGCCCCACTCCACCGTAATCTTGCCCGGGGTACTGGAGACCGTGTTCGACTGCCTGCGCACCTCCACCCGACTGGAGATCGAGTACCGCAATCCCGGCGGACAGACGGCGTTGCGGCAGGTCGATCCCTATCACGGCGTTCGCTTCGAAGGCGACTGGTACCTGGTCGGCCTTTGCCATCTGCGCGGCGCCATTCGCACCTTCAGCCTGGCGCGGATGACGGCGGCGCGCAACGGTCGGGAGCAATTCGCCATTCCCCCGGATTTCGATTTCAGCCGCCTCTCGGGCAGTCATTTCGGGGTACACTGGAGCCGGGAGGACATCGAGGTTCGCATCCATTTTGGCCGTGATGCCGCTACCTATATCCGCGAGCGGCAATGGCACCCTTCGCAGCGGATCGAGGAACAGGCGGACGGCTCTCTGGTGCTGACGCTCATTGTTAATCACCTGCTGGAGTTACGGCGGTGGATTCTCAGCTGGGGGGATGAAGCGACGGTGCTCGCACCGGCCTCGTTGGCCAGTGAGATCGCGGCCACGGCGCAGAGGATCACAGCGCACTATGGGGAGGGCAATGGCGGCAACGCCGCCAATGGATGATGGCCGTGCGGGACGAGGTTCGGAACCAAGTGCGAGGATCGCCCATCTGCCTGCCCCGTACCCACTGGCAATACTGGAACAGGGCCTTGTCCGGGGCGAGCACCCGGCGGCGGACCGGCAGCGAATGTTTTTTTGTTGCCTTCCCGTGGCCCAGCCCTATATTGTCGGCGAAACCGGTTGGTTGCAGGGGGATACACCGGAGCAGGCCCACGCAACACCGCTGACCGCCGGATCATCACCGGCAATCTCACGGAGGGAGCACATGGCACGCACACGAAAATCGCCGATCCGCATCCGCTTGCGAGTGGCCAACCGACCGGGCCAGGTGTTTCGGGCCGGCAAGGGTCGCGGCAGTTACCGCCGCGCCGCTGCCAGGGTGCAGATAGCCAGAGAGCAGGCCGAGGAGTGAGACAGGGCAGCCGATGCAATCGACTGCATAATCACACGATTTCGGTACCATCAATCACATATCTCAATAACAACGCAAAGAAAAATATGGCGGCCAAGGCAGAACGGAAACTGTTTATCGATGAGCTGTGCAAACGCTGGGGCAAGGATATGGATCAGGTGCTCGACCTGGCCATCGCAGGCAGCCTGGCCCTGTGGATCGAGTTTTCCGAGGTAAGCCTGCATCCCAGGACCAAGGACGAGACCGAGGCCGGCGCTGTCTTGCCGCCGGGAAAATTCCATCGCAAGACAACGGTTCGGCCGCTGCCTGAAGAGTTATCGCGGATGCAGGGGCGCAATGACCGGATGATCATTGTCTTTGAGCTGCGCTGCCGCGACGCCAAGGGGCGGGAGATGACTCTGACCAACTCGGTGGGCGAGGAGTGGGGCGATGCCAGTATGTTCGCGATCAAGCCGGCCAATCTGTTCGCCCGACCGGATGAGGTGACCCGATTTGAGCGGCAGCAGGGCATGACTACAGGCGAAGAGGTTGCCGCCAGCGCGGACCCACCGACAACGGAAGCCGGTGAAGACGGGGTGATCAA
>CAZFPV010000069.1:2696-3589 GCA_964521155.1 uncultured Desulfobulbus sp.
GTCCTGAGCCCTCCGATGGTAACGCAGCAGGTACTCCTCGACAAACCTGCATGCACACTGCCTATTAGTGCAGAAATAGACTGGAACACCATAATCGATAATGATGGAAAGCGCCGCACCGACAACGGATGCCGGTGAAGACGTGGTGATCAATGCCAAGGACCATCCCTGTCACAGCGAGGAACTGGCCTTGGCCATGGCCTGCTGGCAGACCCTGTTCGCCGATGCGGAAGCGGCAGCCGCGCCGATGCGGAAAAGCGACATCGTCGCCTGGCTATGGCAGCAGTCCCCCTCCCTTCCCAAGGCAGCAGCGGAACGCATCGCGACCGTGGTCCTGCCTGCCAAAAAGACGGGGAAGTCGGGGAAACGCTGATTCGCTGCTCGTCCCCCCGAGATGTTCGTCGCAACCCGACTCTCCAGTCGGGTTGTTCTTTTTTCAGCAAGGAAACCGCCTGTCATGGCTCAATCCAGGACACAGGACACTCCCCGTCCCGAGCGCATCGGCCTGAAGGTGCTGCTCGCGATCAGTTTCGCGCACGCCATCAACGACATGCTTCAGTCGCTGATCCCGGCTATCTATCCGCAGTTGAAGGAGAGTTTCCAGCTCAGCTACACCCAGATCGGCCTGATCACCCTCACCTATCAATTGAGCGGCTCGCTGTTCCAACCATTGGTCGGCCTGTACACCGACCGCCACCCCAAGCCCTTTGCCCTGGCTCTGGGCATGGGCTGCACTTTCCTCGGGGTGCTCGCCCTGTCCGTTGTGCCCAACTACGGCTTGCTGCTGCTGGCGGTCGGGCTGATCGGCACTGGCTCGTCCATCTTTCACCCGGAATCGTCACGGGTGGCCCGCATGGCTTCGGCCGGGCAGTATGGCCTGGCCCAGTCAGTGT
>CAZFPV010000069.1:3599-8599 GCA_964521155.1 uncultured Desulfobulbus sp.
CTGGACCGTTGCTGGCGGCGCTCATCGTCATGCCCAAGGGACGGCACAGCCTGGCCTGGTTCTCGCTCTGCGCCCTGCTGACCATGGCGGTCCTGGCCCGAATTGGCCTCTGGTTGCGGGCCAGGCAGGCGCGGGATCGGCAGCGTGGCGCCAATCCCGCGGCGCCGCAACGACCCGACTGGCGCACCGCCGGCTTGCCAATGGCCCTGCTGCTGGTGCTGATGTTCTCCAAATTCTTCTACACCACCAGCCTGAGCAGCTACCTGACCTTTTATCTGATGCACAAGTTCCAGGTGGGGGTGCAGCCGGCCCAGCTGCACTTGTTTGTGTATCTGTCCGGCATGGCCCTGGGGACCATCCTGGGCGGGCCGATCGGTGACCGCATCGGCCGCAAGCAGGTGATCTGGTGGTCAATCCTGGGCGCAGCGCCCTTTGCGCTTGCCCTGCCCCACGTCAGCCTGTTCTGGACCGGGCCGCTGACTTTTTTTATCGGCCTGATGATGGCCTCGGCCTTCCCGGCCATCGTGGTCTATGGCCAGGAGTTGTTCCCGGGCCGGGTGGGCGTGATCTCCGGCCTGTTCTTTGGCCTGGCCTTCGGTCTGGCCGGGATCGGCGCGGCCCTGTTGGGCAAGCTGGCCGACCTGCGCAGCATCGAGTATGTCTACCAGCTCTGCTCCTGGCTACCCCTTCTGGGCATGGTGGCCATGTTTCTGCCGGACCTGCGCAACCGGCGGCAGGGGTAAGACGGGACAGCAAAACAAAGGCGGGCAAACGCTGTTTGCGCCTACCCGCCTTCCCCCTGCTTTTTCTTTTTAACTCAGAACAGATATCCTTAAACGACTTTACGGGGTGGCATACAGATCGACCACGCTCTTCAGTCCGCCTTCACTCTCATAGATGCTCTCGTTTTTTATGGTGCGGACGAAGGCCAGGGCCTCTTCGCTGCCGATGTCGCCAATGGCCTTAGCAGCCATGTATTTTTCATTGTAGAAGGTCTCCGCGTAACGCTGCTTGAGAAAATCGAACTGGGTTTCCGGACCGAGGATGCCGATGGCAGACAGGGCACTCGACTTGAACAGTTCATCCCCTTGCACGGCGTATTGCTTCAACAGCGGCATGGCGTTCTGGTTGTTGGTGTAGGCAAGTTCAAGCACCTTCCAGAGCGGTCCGATCTCCGGCTTTTGCGCCAAATCAGCATCAATTTCGGCAGCCAGTTGTTGCACCTTTTCATCGGAGGAGCGCAAATTGAAAACCGCCTTGTTGATTTTTGAGGCCACATCCTTGATCAGAATGGAGGTGGGGATATTGAAACACGGCTCCTCGATTTCATCCATGCTCCAGACCGGCACCTTACCATTGTAAAAATAGGCTTTTATGCCGGTGCGTTTTCCGCTGTGGATGATCACCCCGGCAAACACATGGCAGGCCTCCCAGGGGGAAAATCCCGTTGCCCTGTAATTGATGATCTGGTAACGGTTCACTTCCACACTCACTCCTTCGCCACCGCCGGATCCGACGACACAACGCACCGGAATGCCCCGACGATTCAACTCCTTCTCCAAATTAATCGAGAAAAAACCAATCGGATCGGTGACATTCTGAAAAGAAAGCAGCGTGGATATATCGGTCACTGACCCGCCAAGACCTATCTTGCCCATGGTGTATAAGCGGTCATCCCCTGATCGTTTATCCACGATGGTCATGGTTGTCGCAGTCGTTCCCGGATTAAGGTATTCGACACTGGAAAGCGACGGCTCTTTCATGTTGTATTTGAGGCTGCACCCTGAAAGCATCAGCACACAGAACAGCAGCAGGCCAAACCGTTTCATTTTCTTCTCCCTGGGTATTAGTCACTGTGGAAAAACTGAAAGGCTTTCACCCTCCGCATGATTGCACGTCAATGCAACAACACTTGCATACCCAGGCTGAACGAAGAGTGCAATTCAGAATCATCCCTCCTATTCTCCGGTTGATATTTCCCTCTGCACGCATTGATCCGGAACCGGGACACTGTCCGGCATCGGCAAAATCCTTCTTGTCCGATCTTTTGCCTGTCCTTATCGTGGCGGTATGACTCGTGTTCCCCAACCCATTCCGACACAGGAAGGATCATGCCCGGCAAATCCGTTCTCCTCTCCCTGCTCGCCTCGCTGCTGATGCTGCAGGCGGCCTGCGCGCCCCGGTACTATCAGGGGCCAGTTTCCGATCATTTCGACGGTACGCAATTTTACAACCCCGGCAAGCCCAGGAAAGAGGGACTGTGGGCCTTCCTCAAGTGGCAGTGGACGCGCAAGCCCGCGCCCTGGCCAGCGTACAGTGAACTGCCCGCCACCGACAAGCCACCGCAGCGGGTGGAGGGCGACAGGCTGCGCGTCTCCTTTGTCGGCCATGTGACCGTGCTCATCCAGACCCGGGGGCTCAATATCCTCACCGACCCGGTCTGGTCGGACCGGGCCAGCCCCTTCACCTGGGCCGGTCCCAAACGGGTGCACCCGCCGGGCATCCGGTTCGAGGATCTGCCGCCCATCGACGTTATCCTGATCAGCCACAACCATTACGATCACCTCGACCTGGCCACGTTGGAGCGGCTGTGGCAGCGCGATCGCCCCCGCATCATCACCCCGCTGGGCAACGACGCCATCCTGAAGAACACCATTGCCGGCATCGAGGCCATGGCCCGCGACTGGGGTGAGCAGGTTGCAATCGGTCCGGAGGTGGCGGTCCACCTCGAACCCATGCACCACTGGTCGGCGCGCAGCCCCTTTGACCGCAACCGCGCTCTCTGGGCCGCCTTCGTCATCACCAGCCCCGGCGGTGCGATCTACTTTGTCGGCGACTCGGGTTACGGCGAGGGCGACAACTTCCGCGCGGCAGGACGCAAGCACGGCCCCTTCCGGCTGGCCATCCTGCCCATCGGCTCGTATGATCCCCGCTGGTTCATGGCCTATGCCCACATGAACCCGGCCGAGGCGGTCCGCGCCTTTGTCGATCTGGGCCGGCCACCCACCCTGCCGACCCATTACGGCGTCTTCCAGTTGGCCGATACCGGCTATGACACGCCGCTGGTCGATCTGCGCGCGGCCATGACCGCCGCTGCCGTACCCGAGGAGCGCATTCGTCCGCTGCACCCCGGCAGCCACTGGTGGGTGGATTGAGGCAGGCTGGGCCTGGCAACCGTCGGCGGTCGGAATTGTAACGCCGGTTGCGGCATAACAAGAAATATGGTGTATATCCCCTGAACCTTGCCGCACAACCATTGAGCCGCATCCAGCCCTGATCGGGCCGTTTGCTCCACCCCATGAGGCGCACCCATGCGACGACTGCTCAGCCCTGCCCTGTCCATCCTCCTCCTGACCGCGTTTTGCCTGCTGTCCACGCCAGTGGGCGCAACCTCCGGGCCACCGGAACCACCCGCGGTCCTTACCATCGTACATCTGAACGACATCTATGAGATCATGCCCATCGAGGGCGGACGCTACGGCGGCCCGGCCCGGGTGGCCACGGTCATCGCTGATCTCAAAAAGGCCGGCGCCCCGGTGCTGACCACCTTGGGCGGCGATTACCTGTCGCCCTCGGCGCTGGGCACGGCCAAACTCGACGGCAAGCCGCTGGCCGGCCGCCAGATGGTGGATGTGCTCGGCGCCATGGGGCTCGACTGGGCCACCTTTGGCAACCATGAGTTCGACGTCTCCGAGGAGGCCTTCCGCGCCCACCTGACCGAGGCCAGGTTCCGGATTGTCTCGACCAATGTGACCGACGCTGACGGCAAACCCTTTGCCGGCGTGCCCACGTCGGCCATCGTGCCGGTGCAGGTGGGCGGCCGCAGCCTGCGCATCGGCCTGATCGGCGTGACCATTGACAGCACCAGGAAACCGTGGGTGCGCTACCGCGACCCCATCCAGGCGGCGCAGGAGGAGGTGGCCAAGCTGGCTGGCCAGACCGATGCCATCATCGCCCTGACCCACCTGTCGCTGGCCCAGGATGCAGATTTCGTCGCGGCCGTACCCGGCCTGGACCTGGTACTGGGCGGGCATGAGCACGAAAATTGGCAGCTGTCGCGCGGGCCGCGCTTCACCCCCATTGTCAAAGCCGACGCCAACGTGCGTTCGCTGGCCGTCACCACCCTGACCTTTGGCGCGTCCGGCGCCCGCCCGGTCGTCGCCACCCGGCTGCAGCTGATCGACGAGACCATCCCCTCCGACCAGGCGGTCCTGGCGCGGGCAGAGCGCTGGATGGAGATCGGTTTTGCCGCCTTCCGCAAAGAAGGGTTTGCGCCCGAGGCAGTGGTGGCGACCAGCACCGAGCCGCTCGACGGCCGCGAGGCCACGGTACGCAACCGACCCGGTCGGCTGACCGACCTGATCGCCGCAGCCATGCTGCGGGAGGCTGATGATGCGCAGGTGGCGGTGTTCAACAGCGGCTCGGTGCGGATCGACGACGTCATCCCGGCCGGACCGATCACCGAGTACGACATCATCCGCATCCTGCCCTTTGGCGGCAAGGTGGTGGCAGTCACCATGGATGGCGCCCTGCTGGCCCGCGTCCTCGACATGGGGGTCAATAACCAGGGCCTGGGCGGGTACCTGCATTCAGCCGGTGCGGCCTGGACCGAGGGCGGCTGGCGGATCGCCGGCAAACCGCTTGACCCGGCGGCTAGCTACCCGGTGATCATGACCGATTTTCTCCTGAGCGGCGGCGAGATCAACCTGGGCTTCCTCAACAAGGACAATCCCCAGATACACGGAGTGCGCGAGTTGCGCGACATCCGCCGGGTCATGATAGAGGAATTGAAGAAGGTGTACCCACCGGTGGAGGCGGGCAAGCAGTAAGCGTTCAATACTGGTCAGGACGTGGAGATGGGGACCCTTTCTGGTCGGCGGGAGGCGAGAGGGAACGAATTTTTGATTGTAGCCCCGTAACGGGGAGCGAAACGGCGCCCGCGGCAAGCCTCACTTGCTGCGGGCGCTGAAGTTGAACGCAGGGTCAACAGTGTATCAGAA
>CAZFPV010000070.1:0-8565 GCA_964521155.1 uncultured Desulfobulbus sp.
CACCCTTGGGATCGATGACGATGGCCGGCATGCCATCAATGGCGGCCTCCTCTAGCAGGGCGACGCCCAGCCCGGTCTTGCCGCTGCCGGTCATGCCGATGATCACCGCGTGGGTGGTCAGGTGCTTGTTCTTGAGCAGGAGCGGCGCGGCCGTCTCCTTGCCGGTCTGGAGATCCAGTTCCCGGCCGAGATAGAACAGGTCCAGTTGCTCGTAGTTGATGGAATCAGCCATGACATCGTCTCCCAAAGAGGTATTTCATTGAACCCGGGAGCAGTTTCTGCTTCAATAAAAAGACATGCACGTCAACCAGTTACGAGGAGCAGCCATGCCGGATCCGGTCACCAGGTTCTACCTGCATCAGTTACCAGAGGCCGAACTGAAAAACAACATCCTTCAGGCCCCCTGCCCGTTCTGCGCGACAAAAAGCGGAGAAAAAAGATCGACCCTGGTGGTCTTCGTCAACCAGGAGAGCTACTTCCACGGCTACTTCCGCTGTCTGGACCGCTGCGCCGAGGGGTTTCCCCTCCATTTTGCCCGCCTGCGCGGCATCAGCCTGGCCCAGGCGCCAGGATTCGACCCGGACCGCGACTATTTCGGCCGCGAGGTCGAGTATCCGGTCAAGAATCTGGGCAACGAACTGATCGGCTTTGCCGACAAGCTCACCGCCGACATCCAGCACTATTTTCAGGAAGGCGAGATCTCGCCCGAGGTGCTGGCCGCACTGCGCGTCGGCTACAACGGCCGGTATCTGCTCTACCCGTATTTCCAGCCCGACGGCAACTGCTACGCCGCCCGCTGCGTCCACCCTGAGCGACCGGAGGATTTTTTCTGGTACGGCGACGAGCAGTTCTTCGGCGAGCAGTTTCGGGTATTCAACGCACCGGAGATCGACCGCTGCGAAAACGGCAGCCTGATCGTGGCCGAAGGCGAACAGAACCTGCTTTGTCTCAAGCAACTGGGTCTGCCGGGCATCGCCGTTCCCACGGCCGCGGAGCTCGTGCATCTGGATCCGCAGCGGCTGGCCTGGATCCGGACCATCTTTCTCTGGGTCAACCACACGGCCGAATCCGAGGCCATGGCCCGCGCCTTTGCCACCCGGGTTGGCTTCAAGGTGCGGATCATCCGCTGGCCCGAGGACGCACCGCGCAACGCCAGTGTCTTCCAACTTGCCAGCCGGACCAGGGCGCAGTTCCAGAAGACGGTGTTTGCCATGATCCGGGAGGCGCGGGCCTTCTCGCCCTTCCCCAGCCCGGCCGGCGAGTTCCACGCCTTCAGCGAGCGGCTGGCCCGGGAATCGGGCGAGGCCTACGCCAGCCTGACCACCGGGTTTGCCAAATTCGATCAGGCCCTGGGCGGGCTCCACGGCATCAATATCATGGGCGGCACGCCCAAGGCGGGCAAGTCGGCCTTTTTCATCCAGATCGCCGCAACCATGGCCGAGCGCCGTCTGCCGGTGATCTATTACGATTTTGAAAACGGCCGCCAGAAGATCTACCTGCGCATCCTCAGCCGGTTGAGCCGGCTGGCGGTGGAACAGCTCAGGGGCGAGGGCCTGACAGCCGGCGAGCGGGAAAGGCTGCAGCAGGGGCAACAGACACTCGAGGCCATGCTGCCCTGGCTGCGGGTGGTCAACGATCGCAAGCTTTCGCCCGAGACCATGCGCCGCCACATCGATTTCCTCCGCCACGAGACCAATTCGGACTACACCGTGGTGGTGATCGACAGCCTGCACAAGCTGCCATTCAAGGACATCAGCCAGCAGCGCAGCGGCATCGACGGCTGGCTGCGCCAGCTGGAGGCCATCCGCGACGAACTGGCGGTGAGCTTTCTCGTGATTTCGGAGCTGGAGCGCGGCCAGGACGGCCAATTCGATCGCCAGCCGCAGCTGGGATCGTTCAAAGGCTCGGGTGACATCGGCTACTCGGCCGACAATGCCATGGTGCTGTTGCCGCAGTGGGATCCCTTCGACGACGCACCGCCGGCGAACCGGGTCAATGACCTCTGGCTGGTGGCCAGCCGGGAACAGAGTCCCGGCAAGGTGGCCGCCTACCAGCTCGACTACCCGTTCTGGGGATTCAGGGAGCTGTGATCAGGCGCCGGCCAGGGCCTGACGCCATCCGTCGAGCTGGCCAAGCGCCAGTTCGGCCCGCAGCCTGCCCCGGTCGCGCTTGCGCAGTTTCTTTTCGAGCGGCGGAAAGAGGCCGAAATTGACGTTGGACGGCTGAAAGTGGGCGGGATCGGATTCGGTCAGATGGCGCACCAATGCCCCGTGGGCAGTGGCGGCCGGAGGCGGGATTTCAGTTTTGCCAAGCGCCCGGCGGCCGGCGTTGATGCCGGCGAGCAGGCCCATGGCCGCACTCTCGATGTAGCCCTCGACGCCGGAGAGCTGCCCGGCCAGGTACAGGCCCGGCTGCTGCTGCATCTCCAGGTTGGGCCGCAGCACCCGGGGGGCGCAGACAAAGGTATTGCGGTGGATCGAACCGAGCCGCAGGAACACCGCCCGGGCCAGACCCGGAATGGTGCGAAAGATTCGTTCCTGTTCCGGGTAGGTCAGCTTGGTCTGGAAGCCGACCAGGTTGTAGGCCGTGCCCTCGCTGTTCTCCGCCCGCAACTGCACCACCGCATGGGCTGTCTCGCCGGTCTGCGGATGCGCCAGGCCCACCGGCTTCATCGGCCCGAAGCGCAGCGTTTCCGCCCCCCGGGCGCACATCACCTCAATCGGCAGGCAGCCCTCGAAATACCGGGGCTCCTCGAACGCGTGCAGGGGCACGGTGGCCGCCGAGCTCAGGAGCTCGATGAATTGCTCATACTGCTCCCGGTCCATGGGGCAGTTGAGATAGTCGCCCGGGCCTTCGTCGTCCCAGCGGGATTTGCGGTAGATGATCTCCATATCCAGGCTGTCGGCCTCGACAATGGGGGCGATGGCGTCGTAGAAGGCCAGATTGGCCGCGCCGGTCATCGCTTGCAGCGCTTCGGCGAGCGGGCCCGCAAGCAATGGCCCGGCGGCCAGCACCACCGGGTGTTCGCTGGAATCGGGCAGCGCGGTCACCTCCTGGCGGTGGACGGTGATCAGCGGGTGCTGCTCGATGGCCGCTGTGACAGCGGCCGCGAACCGGCCGCGATCAACAGCCAGCGCCTTGCCCGCGGGCACGGCCGTGGCCTCGGCGGCCCGCATGATGAGCGAGCCCAGCCGTCGCATCTCTTCCTTGAGCAGGCCGGCGGCCGAGTCCACGGCGCTGGCGCGGAGCGAGTTGGAACAGACCAACTCACCCAAATCGGCCGATTCGTGCGCCGGGCTGAACCGTTGCGGCTTCATTTCAAACAGATCGACCGCCACCCCCTGCTCCGCTGCCTGCCAGGCTGCCTCGCAGCCGGCCAGTCCGCCGCCGATCACTGTGATTCGCCCCGCCGTCGCCGTTGTCATGCGCTTGCTCCCTTGCAATAAAAAAAGCAGGAGAAAAAATCTCCTGCTTCAGTGTTCCCTGTTCCGCGCCAGATCTGGCCGGCAACTGTCGGCGATGGCCCCGTGCCCTGGCTGGGCTGTGCCTTGATTGGCGTGGTAATAGCCTTCAGGCGGGGGTGGTCAGCTTGAGCCCGATGATGCCCGCCAGAATCAGCGCCAGGCAAAACAGCCGGGCAGCGCTTGCCGATTCACCAAACAAGAGCATGCCCAGCAAGGCTGTCCCAAGGGCGCCAACCCCGACCCACACCGCATAGGCGGTTCCGACCGGCAGGGACTTCATCGCAATGCCCAAGAGACAGATGCTCAGCAGCATGGCAATGGCCGTACCGATGGTCGGCCACAGGCGGGTGAACCCTTCCGTATATTTCAGACCTATCGCCCAGCCGACCTCAAACAGACCGGCAACGAACAGAAGCAGCCAGTTCATTGTCGCCCCTCTGGCGGACCCATCCAGGCCCGTTTCATCCGCCCGCTGCCCCCCATGCAACCGGATCGCTCAATACCGGTAATGCTCCGGCTTGAAGGGGCCATCCACCGGCACGCCGATGTACTCGGCCTGTTCCGGGGTGAGTTGGGTCAGGTGGACCCCGATCTTGGCCAGATGCAGGCTTGCCACCTTCTCGTCGAGCTTTTTCGGCAGGAAGTAGACCTTGTTCTCGTAGGCCTTGCTGTTGGTCCACAGTTCGATCTGGGCCAGCACCTGATTGGTGAACGAATTGCTCATGACGAAACTCGGGTGGCCGGTGGCGCAGCCGAGATTGACCAGCCGTCCCTCGGCGAGCACGATCAGCCGCTTGCCGTCAGGAAAGATGACATGGTCCACCTGGGGTTTGATGTTCTCCCAGGGCAGGCTGCGGATGCCGGCAATGTCGATCTCCGAGTCGAAGTGGCCGATATTGCAGACAATGGCCTGATCGGGCATGGCCTCCATGTGGGCCCGGGTGATCACCCGCAGATTGCCGGTGCAGGTGACGAAGATGTTGCCGCGCGAGGCGGCCTCGTCCATGGTCACCACCCGGTAGCCTTCCATGGCCGCCTGCAGGGCGCAGATCGGGTCAATCTCGGTGACCAGCACCGTGGCTCCCATGCCGCGCAGGGCCTGAGCGCAGCCCTTGCCGACGTCGCCATAGCCCACGATCACCGCGATCTTGCCGGCGATCATCACGTCGGTGGCCCGCTTGATGCCGTCAATCAGCGATTCGCGGCAGCCGTAGAGGTTGTCGAATTTGGACTTGGTGACCGAGTCGTTGACATTGAAGGCCGGAGCCAGCAGCTCGCCCTTCTTGGCCATCTCGTAAAGCCGATGGACGCCGGTGGTGGTCTCCTCGGAGATGCCGCGCACCGCCTGCATCAGTTCCGGGTACTTCTGGTGCATGAGCAGGGTCAGGTCGCCGCCGTCATCGAGGATCATGTTGGGTCGCCAGTTGTCCGGCCCGAAAATGGTCTGTTCGATGCACCACCAGAACTCGTCCTCGGTCTCGCCCTTCCAGGCGAAGGTGGGGATGCCGGCGGCGGCAACAGCGGCGGCGGCGTGGTCCTGGGTGGAAAAAATGTTGCACGAGGACCAGCGCAGCTCGGCCCCGAGATGGACCAGGGTCTCCATCAAGACCGCCGTCTGAATGGTCATGTGCAGGCAGCCGGCGATGCGGGTGCCGGTCAACGGTTTGCTCACGCCAAACTCCTGGCGCAGGGCCATCAGGCCGGGCATCTCGGTCTCGGCGATGGCGATTTCCTTGCGGCCCCACTCGGCCAGACTCATATCCGCTACTTTATACTCACTCATTGGTATTCCTCGGTTCCTTGCAGGGAAGCTGATGTGGTGAAACTTACAGTCCGGCCGCGGCGCGCAGGGCCTCGACCCTGTCGGTGCGTTCCCAGGTGAATTCCGGCAGCTCGCGGCCGAAATGGCCGTAGGCCGCGGTCTTGTGATAGATCGGCCGGAGCAGGTCCAGCTGCTGGATGATGGCCTTGGGCCGCAGGTCGAAGACCTCGCCGACCACCTGCACCAGCCGCTCCTCGGAGATCGTGCCAGTGCCGAAGGTCTTGACGTTGATCGACACCGGCTTGGAGATGCCGATGGCGTAGGCCACCTGGACCTCGACCTCGGTGGCCAGGCCTGCGGCCACGATATTCTTGGCCACGTAGCGGCCCATGTAGGACGAGGAACGGTCGACTTTCGACGGATCCTTGCCGGAGAAGGCGCCACCGCCGTGCGAGCCGCGTCCGCCGTAGGAATCGACGATGATCTTGCGCCCGGTTACGCCGCAGTCACCCACTGGCCCACCGATGACGAACCGGCCGGTGGGGTTGATGAAGAACTTTGTCCCCGCGTCGATCATTTCCGCCGGCAGCACCGGCTTGATGATCTCCTCCATCACCGCCTCCTTGAGCGCCTCGTAGCCGATCTCCGGGCTGTGCTGGGTGGATAGCACCACCGCCTCGATCCGCTTGGCCACGTTATCCTGGTACTCGATGGTCACCTGGCTCTTGGCGTCCGGCCGCAACCAGGGCAGGATGCCGGCCTTGCGCACTTCGGCCTGGCGCTTGGTCAAGTAGTGGGCATAGGTGATGGGCATGGGCATGAGCACGTCGGTCTCGTCGCAGGCATAGCCAAACATCAGCCCCTGGTCGCCCGCACCCTGATCGAGGTCGAGGCCGGTGCCTTCGTTGACGCCCTGGGCGATGTCCGCCGACTGCTTGTCGATGGAGGTGATGACCGCGCAGCTCTGCCAGTCAAACCCCATGTCGGAGGAGTTGTAACCGATCTCGCGGATGGTCTCGCGGACGATGTTGGGCATGTCAACCCAGGCCGAGGTGGTGATTTCGCCAGCGATCAGGGCCATGCCGGTGGTGACCAGGCTCTCGCAGGCCACGCGGGCGTGCTTGTCCTGGGTGAGGATGGCGTCGAGGATGGCGTCGGAGATCTGGTCGGCGACTTTGTCGGGATGGCCCTCGGACACCGATTCGGAGGTAAAGAGGTGGTTGGACATGCATATCTCCCTGTGGAGTTGGACAGTGGTGTTGCAATCGTTGGCATGCAAGGTCGGCACGGAGGCAACGGCCTGGTGGATCCTTCACAGTTTTTGGTGCGGGAACACCGCCGGCGCCCCGAGCCCCTTAAAAACGCAAAGAAAAATTGGATTAAATACTAAATCCAGCGAAAAAAAACAAGGGCGATGGCAAACCGGCCGGATAAATTCCTTCTGGATGCGGCCAATGGCCTGACATGGGCCTCATCGTCCCTCAGGAGCCCGAGCTCAACCGTGGATGCGGTAGCCGCCGTCCACCGTCACCACCTGACCGTGAATCATGCCGGCAAGATCGCTGCACAGCAGGAGGGCCACATCGGCCACATCCTCGGGCGTGGTCAGCCGCCCCATGGAAGTGCGCGCCAGCGAAGCGGCAATCAATTCCTCGCGGTTGGGAAATTTCTTGAGCGCGTCGGTATCCACCACCCCGGCGCTGATGGTGTTAACGGTAATGCGGCGTGGCCCGAGTTCCACCGCCAGATGTCGCACCAGCGATTCCATGGCCCCCTTGGATGCCCCTACCACGGTGTAGTTGGGGATGGCCCGGATGGCGCCGATGGACGAGATGGCCAAAATCCTTCCGCCCGCGGTCATCATCGGCACAACCTGCTGGGCCAGCAGCAGCAGAGCCCGGGCATTGATATCCATGGCCCAGTCCCAGTGGCGGGCGGTCAGCTCCATCACTGGCCGGAGCACACCCGAGGCCGCATTCGACACGGTGATGTCCAGCCGCTGGTAGTGACTGCGAACCTGCTCCATCATGGCGGCGAGGCTCTCCTCGTCGGCCAGATTGGCGCGGACTGCCAGGCAGCGGCCGCCCGCGGTTTCGATGGCGGCCACGGTTTCCATGGCTTTGGCGCGATGGCGGACATAGGTAATGATCACCTCTGCCCCCTGACCGGCCAGACGCCTGGCCACCGCACTGCCGATACCGCGTGAACCGCCGGTGATCAAGGCTGTTTTTCCCTGCAGATCGATCATACCAGTCTCCTGAACCGCACCTTGAGGCCCGACCTTCGGGGCCGTGGACTTGCAAATATAAGGCGGAGTGGTTCCTTTGGAAAGGGGAGTACCTGTCAACGGGCAAACAGCCGCAGCAGTATCCGCTTGACGGAATTCTTGCAAAAACGGAACGGGTTGAACCGAATGGGGCTGAGTTCGTCAGGGGCAATGAAGCCGGTGACTCCCCAGTCGGCTGGTGCGGCCAGGGGAAAAGTCAGCTGCTCCAGTCGCGTCCCCGGGAGCCCGGCGCGATCAGAAGCCTGCCAGAGCGGACTGCACCCCGGATCGAGGCCCAGAATCCCGAGCAGGGCGGTGTCGATGGCCACCGGATTGCTGCCCGCCGCTACCAATCTCAGGGCAAAGGGCTCGCCGTGGACCGGGCCGGTGCGGTGCATGGCGACGATGCCATCCACCAGGGTCAGCGTTGGCGGCAGCGCCGACAGCAGTTCGACCAGCAGGTCCGGGAAGCGCGAATTGTGGCGGCCATGGGCCATATGCCACCAGGGTTTGTGCCAGCCGGACAGACAGCCGAAACAGTTCTTCACCGCCAGGGTGACCCGCATCTGGGCATGGGCCTTGACCCTGGGGAGATTGACCAGCAGATCGCAGTCCAGGGCCGCGGTTGCCAGCTGCGCCTGCTGACCCGAGGGCAGGGTGACGGTTGTGGCCTGCCGGAATTCCACCACCGGCACGCCGAGGGCCTCCAATGCAGCCAGCGCCCCGATCTTGTCCAGCACCGAGCGCGCCGAACCAAAGGAGGGCGAGTCACCCACCGCAACCGCAGCCCCCTGATCCAGGAACCAGCGGGCGGCCGCGGCGATAAAACGGGCCTCGGTGCAGGCCAGCTGCGCATTTCTGGTGGTAATCAGGTTGGGTTTGAGCAGCACATGGGACGAGCGCAGCCCGGACACGGGACCGATGGCCGCAAGCACCCGGTCGATGGCCTGGTCAAGTTCGGATGGCTGGTAATTGTTCTGGGCCAGCAGGGCGACGCGGGAGCTATCAAGGCGCATGGCAAAAAAAACCGACTTGACCCCACGAGGAGGTCAAGCCGGAAAAGGAGAGAAGAG
>CAZFPV010000071.1:0-1515 GCA_964521155.1 uncultured Desulfobulbus sp.
CCACCCGACTGCCTGGTGAGCCGGCCGAGCGACTGCTGATCACCCGCGGCGTCTTTTTTCTCAAGAAGGCCAACCAGGCCCAGATGGCGGCGCGCTGCCGCGACATCATCGCCCAGCGGCGGAGCAAGCAACCGACTGGAGTCGGCTCAGCGGGCTCGTTTTTCAAGAACCCGGAAGGGGATTTTGCCGGTCGGCTGATCGAACAGGCGGGACTGAAGGGGCTGACCCGGGGCAAGGCCATGGTCTCGCCTAAGCACGCCAACTTCATCGTCAACACCGGTGGGGCTGCGCCCGAAGATATTGTCGAACTGATGCAGGAGGTCCGCAACCGGGTGCTCAAGCAGTCCGGCGTGCTCCTGGAGCCCGAGGTTCATATCCTCTAGGCCCTGGACGCAGGCGAGCATGGCAGTATACACCCCGCGGAAGCAGCCGTCGCGCACCCGAGGCAAGGGCCGCGGACGGCGCAACTTGGGCGAGGTGCTCGGCCTGCTGTTCAAACGAAAGAAAAAGGCGGTACGGTTCAAGGCTCAGGCCGTGGTCAGCGGGGCTCAGCGCGCCTGGAAACTGAAGCGGTTTTCCCGTTCCACCCTGTTGATGCTCGTTTTCGGCGGCGGCCTGCTGGCTGCCCTCTGGCTGGGATATCAGGCCCTGATGCATGCCGGCCTCTTTCGGCTGACCGATATCCGGATCCAGGGAACCCATATCGCCACCGAGCGGCAGATCATGGACCTGTCGGGGCTGCAGCAGGGGGTAAGCCTGCTGCGTTTCCGACCCAAGGAGGTGGCCCGGTCCATTGCCGCCCACCCTTGGGTGGAACATGCGGAGGTCAAACTGCTCTGGCCCTCGGGCGTCGCCATCACGGTTTATGAGCAGCAGCCGCTGGCTCTGGTGAATCTGGAGGCTGATAAAGAGAGCCGGCTGCGCTATCTGAATCGGGAGGGGGCGATCTTCGCCGACATTGGCCCGGACCAGGATATCGATTTTCCTGTGATTACCGGGCTTGCGCCCAAACGTGACTACGAGGCCGACCATCTGGTCAAGGGCAGCCTGGGCGAGGCAGCCCACGCTTTCCTCCTCCTGGCCGCCAAGGGCAACGCCATCCTGCCCGTGCAGGCGGTTTCGGAGGTGCATCTGGACGAGCGGCAGGGACTGGTAATCTACCTAGTGGACCGGCCCTTTCCCATCCGGTTTGGCCGGGACCGGATGCAGACCAAATATTTTCGTCTGGTCAGGGTGCTGGAGCAGTTGTACGCCAAGAAACTGATCGATGCGGTGAAAGAAATAAACATGGATTATGCAGATGATAAAGTCTTGGTTGTCGGAGCACAAATCGACGGATGAGGAAGTGGAGGAGGAGCGCGAGATCCGGGAACCAGGGGAACTCGTCGCCGGCCTCGACATAGGAACGACCAAGGTCTGCGCCATGATCGGCGAGGTCTTCGGCGACCGGGTCGAACTCATCGGCGTCGGCACCGCCGCCTCCTCGGGAATGAAGAAGGGCGTGGTGGTCAACAT
>CAZFPV010000071.1:1525-8556 GCA_964521155.1 uncultured Desulfobulbus sp.
CCACGGTCCAGTCGATCCGCCAGGCGGTGGACGCGGCCTCGGACATGGCCGGCTGCGACATCGAATCGGTCTACGTCGGCATCGCCGGCAACCATATCAAGGGGTTCAATTCTCCCGGCATCATTGCCATCAACAATCAGGAGATCAAGGAACAGGACATCGAGGCGGTCATCCAGGCGGCGCAGACGGTCAAGATCTCGGACAACCAGCAGATCATTCACGTTCTGCCGCAGGAGTACATGGTCGACGACCACACCGGCATCCAGAATCCGCTGGGTATGACCGGGGTCCGGCTGGTCACCAACGTCCACATCGTCACCGCCGACGTCACCGCCCTGCACAACGTGGTCACCAGTTGCAACCGCGCCGGCTTGGGCGTGGCCGAGATCGTGCTCGAGTCGGTGGCCTCGTCGCTGTCCGTGCTCAACAAGGACGAGATGGAACTGGGCGTGGCCCTGATCGACATCGGCGGCGGCACCACCGACCTGGCCATTTTCTGCAACGGCACCATCAAGCACACCTGGGAACTGGCTTTGGGCGGGAACAACCTGACCAGCGATCTCTCGGTGGGGCTGCGCACGCCCCTGCAGGAGGCTGAAGAACTGAAGTATCTGTATGGCGGCGCGCTCTCTTCGATGATCAAGGAAAACCACATCATCGAGGTGCCCACAGTGGGCGACCGCAAACCGCGCAAGGTGTCGCAGCGAATCATGGTCGAGATCCTCGAGGCGCGGATGGAGGAGATCCTGCAGATGGTCAACAAGAACATTAGCACCTCCGGTTACCGCAACCGGATCAACGCCGGCATCGTCATTACCGGCGGCACGGCGCTGTTGGCCAATATGGTGGAGATGGCCGAGCAGGTGTTTGACCTGCCGGTGCGGATCGGCTACCCGCAGGGCGTGGGCGGCCGGATGGAGGACATCAAGTCGCCGCGTTGTACCACCGGCGTGGGCTTGGTGCTCTACGGCAGCAAGGCCAGGACCTATGTCGCCAAGGAGAGCGGCGGCATGTTGGGCAAGTTGAAAAACTGGGTGAAGAATATCGTCTGAGCCGGGGAGCTTTTCCCTTTAGTCCGGCCGAAGTTGATGGTATAGATTGGGGATAACAATCAGAGATTGTTTCTTGGGAGAGAATCATGACTTTCAGGATGGCTGAAGAAGAATCTGTCGCTGTTATCAAGGTGATCGGCGTAGGTGGCGGTGGCGGGAACGCTATAAACACCATGGTCGAGAGCCGATTGTCAGGCGTGCAGTTCATCGCCGCCAACACCGATATGCAGGCCCTGGAGAAATCCCGTGCCGATATCCGCCTGCAGTTGGGGCCGGGCATCACCAAGGGCATGGGTGCGGGCGCCGATCCGGAAATGGGTCGGGAGGCCGCCCAGGAGAGCCTGGAAGATCTGCAGGGGGTACTCAAGGGGGCGGACATGGTCTTTGTCACCGCCGGCCTGGGCGGCGGCACCGGCACCGGCGCGGCCCCTGTGATCGCCAAGTTGAGCAAGGATATCGGGGCATTGACTGTTGCGGTCGTGACCAAGCCCTTCTATTTCGAGGCCAAGCGGCGGATGCGCAACGCCGAGGCCGGCTGGGAGAAGCTCAAGGAGTTTTCCGACACCATCATCACTGTACCCAACGACCGGCTGCTCAGTCTGATGAACAAGAACTCCACCCTGGTCGACATGATGGAGATGGTGGACAACGTGCTCCTGCAGGCGGTCAAGGGCATCACCGACCTGATCAACCTGCCCGGCCATATCAATGCCGACTTCGCCGACCTGAAGGCGGTCATGAAGGAGGTCGGCCCGGCCATCATGGGCACGGGCGTGGCCGCCGGCGAGAACCGGGCCACCGAGGCGGCCAAGCGAGCCATCGACAACCAGCTGCTCGAGGATGTGGGCATCGACGGCGCCCGCGGCATCCTCATCAACATTTCCGCGGCCAAGGAAACCCTGACCATGAACGAGTACATGGAAGCCTCGGCCTTGATTCAGGAGAAGGCCCACGATGACGCCAACGTCATCATCGGCGTGCTCTTTGACGAATCGCTGGGTGACGAGATGCGGGTGACGGTGATAGCCACAGGCATCTCCAGCATCGAGGAACCGGAGATCTCGCAGATCCAGGTGGTGCGCAACCAGCATACCCAGCCGACGGCCAAAACGTCTCGTTCGCGCATGCCGAGGGTGTTGGAAGAGGAGGCAACCCTGCCGGATAACACCCCGGTAGCCCCGGCCAAGCCCAACCCGCTGCCCAAGGGAATGCCGCGCATGCCCATGCCGATTTTCGACGACCGCGAGTACACCGAGTTCGACGAGCCGGCCTACCTGCGCAAGAAGGCCAACTGACAAACCGGCTGGCCAGGGCCGGAACGCCGCCGCGAACCGGTCAGTCTGAGCGTCGTGCAGGGGAATATCCATCGGGTATTCCCCTGTGCTGTTTAAGTTAGTCGCACGCCGTCCACCAACACGTCCGTAGAATGCCCGAATTGCCGTTTCCGGCGTGCCGGTCCCTGCTGTTTCACCTCTGATCGCTGGGAAGCCCCCCTTGTCCTCGCACCTTGACCACGAAACCGGGGCCGTCCGCAAGAAATGGAAGGGCAGGCTGCCCGTGGCCCTGCTTTACCCCAACACCTATGCGGTGGCCGTTTCCAACCTCGGCTGGCAGCTGGTCTACAGCCTGCTCAACCGGCTGGACGAGGTGGTCTGCGAGCGCTTCGTCTACCCGGAAGACGGCCTGCCCCTGCGTTCGCTCGAATCCTCCCGGCCCCTGACCGACTTCCCCCTGGTCTTCGGTTCGATCAGCTTTGAGCACGATTACCCGCGCCTGGCTGCCATGCTGGCAGCAGGCGGAATCCCGCCCCTGGCGGCGGAGCGATCTCCCAAAATCCATGCCGGCGAGCCGCTGGTGGTGCTCGGCGGGGTGGCGGTGTTCATGAACCCGGAACCGTTGGCCGCCTTTGCCGACCTGATGGTGATCGGCGAGGCCGAGCCGGTGCTGGATCCACTCATCGAGGCCCTGGCCGGGTTTGCCGACCTACGCCGCGAGGCGCTGCTCGCCCGCATCGGTGTAACCATCCCCGGCTGCTACGCCCCCGGCCTGTACCGCTTCAGCTATGGAGTGGACGGCGAGGTGCGCGACTGGCAGGCCGAGGCGGGATTGCCGCACCGGGTCGCCAAGGTCGTGGCCCCGGATATGGCCCAGGCCGCCCACTCGACCCTGCACTCGCCCGAGGCCGAACTGGGGATGCACATGGTGGAACTGGGCCGGGGCTGCAGCCGCGGTTGCCGCTTCTGCGCCGCCGGTTTCATTTACCGGCCTCCTCGCCTCTGGCCGGCCGAACGGGTGATTGAGGGCTTGGCGGCCCGACCGGCCCAGGTGGACCGGGTCGGCCTGCTCGGCATGGAGATGGCCGGGGAAGAGACCTTGGACCGCATCACCGCCTATCTGCACGAGCACCACTGCGCGCTTTCCTTTTCGTCGCTTCGCGCCGACCGCATCGGCGACCGTACCCTGGGACTGCTGGCCGACTCCAGCCTCAAGAGCGTCGCCATCGCCGCCGACGGTTGTTCCGAGCGGCTGCGCCGCCTGATCAACAAAGGGCTGGACGAGGCAGACCTACTCGCCGCCGCGGCCCGGCTGGTCGAGGCTGGCATCTTCCATCTCAAACTCTACGTCATGATCGGCCTGCCCACCGAGACCGAAGCTGACCTGGCGGAACTGGTCCGGTTGGTGGGGCGCATCCAGGACCGGATTCTGCCCATAGGCCGCGCCCGGGGCCGGGTCAGCGAGCTTTCCCTGTCGATCAACTGCTTTGTGCCCAAGCCCTGGACCCCGTTCCAGTACTGTTCGTTCGGCGGTCTGGCCGAGCCCGCCGAGGGCGAGGCTGGGATCAAGCAGGCTCTTGTGGCGCTGAAAGACAAAATCAGGTACCTTCGCGGCAGGCTCGGGGCAAGTGCAAACCTGCGCCTCAAGTTCGATCATCCTGATCAGGCCATGCAGCAGGCGGTGTTCTCCCGAGCCGACCGCCGGATCGGGCCGGCCCTGCTGGCCATCGGCATGGGGGCATCCTTCAAGCAGGCGATGCGCGGCCAGGCGCCCGGTCCTTGGTCGTATGCGGTGCGGCCGCGCAAGCCTTTGGAGCGGTTCTGCTGGGAGGTAGTGGATCATGGCATACATTCGGCATACCTGCGGCAGGAGTACAAACGGGCCATGCGCGGCGACCTGACCGCGGCCTGCGACCCGGCCGTCTGCCGTTGCTGCGGGGTCTGCCGATGAAGCTGCGCCCACCCGACCTCGCCGGCATGCTGCGGCGCATCCGCCAGGGCGGCGAAGGCGCCAGCCTGATGCCGTTTGAGCTGGTCAAGTATTTCGCCTTCTCCTCGCTCATCCTCATCCTGATTGCCTCGTTCGCCCTTTCCTGGGTGATCGCCGGCAATGCCAAGAACGTGCTCCTGCAACGCAGCGAGGCGTATTCCCGGCTGTTTGCCGACTATCTCAACCGCCAGGTCTTCCTCCAGTTCGTCCTCCCCACCGTGGTCCGCTACGGCCGCATCGCCCTGTCCGACAACGAACAGTACGAGCGGCTCGACAAGATCGTTGGCAACATCACCCGCGGCATGCGCATCGACTCGGTGACCATCTTCGAGCCGCGTCAGAACCGCATCGCCTATTCGACCGTTGCCGAACTCATGGGCAAGCGCGACATGGGCGGACTCGAGTACCAGAAGGCGCTCAAGGGCGAGAACAACTCGGTGCTCATCTCCGGCGGTTCCCTGTTCAGTCTGCTTCCCGGCGCCGAGACCATCTTCTGCACCCTCAAGACCTACGTCCCCTTCCGCCAGGAAAACCGGCTCGGCGAGCACACCGGCGAGATCATGGGGGTGATAGAAATCGTCCAGGACCTGTCCGAGGACCTACGGGCCATCATCCAGTTGCAGGGCCGGGTCATTATTCTGTCGCTGACCATCATGGCCATTCTCTTTGCCATCCTCAGCCTGATCGTGGTCCGGGCCAACCGGGTGATGGCCAAGCGGGCCGAGGAGCGGCTACGTCTGGAGGAGCAGCTCAACGAAGCCCAGCGGCTGGCCACGCTTGGCAAGATGGTGGCCGCGGTGTCGCATGAAATCAAGAACCCGCTCGGCATTGTCCGTTCCACTGCTGAGATTCTGGGCAAGCGGATTGGTAAGGTGGCCCCGGGCAACGAAAACTTGGCCAACATCATCGTCGAGGAGACCTCGCGTCTTGACGCCATTGTCCGTGAGTTCCTCGATTTCGCCCGGCCGCGGGAACTGCGGCTGGAGCAGGGTTCACTCAATGCGGTGATAGAGCGTGTGCTCCGCTTCATGGAACCCGAGTTCGTGCAGAAATCGGTGGTGGTGCGCAATCGCCTTGACCCGGATCTGCCCGGGATCTGGATGGATGGCGAGCAGATCCACCAGGTGGTGTTCAACATCGTCTTCAATGCGGTCCAGGCCATGCCCTACGGCGGCGATCTGGCCATCCGCACTGGCGTGCAGGCAGGCGGGGAGGCGGTGATGCTTGAGATAGCCGACACCGGCGTCGGCATCGCGGCGGATCGGATCGGTCAGATTTTCACCCCCTTTTACACCGAGAAGAACCGCGGCACCGGCCTGGGCCTGACCATTGCCAAGAGCATCGTCGAGAAGCACCGGGGTCGGATTTCGGCGACCAGTCGCCCCGATCACGGCAGTACCTTCACCGTGCTGCTGCCGATTACCCAGAGTGAGGCGCTGGCCATGGATTCGCCCTGCGAGGGGATGTTGCCATGACCGAACCGGTGGAGCGGCTCTCAGTCGGCTGCTGCATTTCAGCCCACGGCTTTGGTCACGCCACACGGGCCATGGCGGTAATGCACGCCCTGGGGCGGCGGCTGCCGGTGCGCTACGAGATCGTCACCACGGCGCCGGCCTGGCTGTTCGACGAGACCCTGACCACCTCGCCGTTTCGTATCCATCCGCTGGCCGTGGACGTCGGCCTGGTGCAGAAGAACGCCATGGAAGCCGACCTGGACGCGACAGTCCGCGCCCTGGACGGCTTCTATCCCCTGACGGAGGCGCGAGTCGACCAGGTGGCGACGCTGTTTGCCGATTGTGCTCTGGTGCTTTGCGACATCGCCCCCCTCGGAATCGCGGCCGCCCGGCGGGTCGGCATCCCCTCGGTGCTGCTTGAGAACTTCACCTGGGATTGGATCTACCAGGGGTATGCGGGGCAGTGTCCAGGGCTTGGGCGGCACATTGCCTATCTGGCCGAACTGTTTCACCAGGCCGATCACCACATTCAGGCCGCCCCGGTCTGCCGGCCGGGTGACGGCTCCCTGGTCGTTGCCCCCATCGCCCGGCCGACGCGGGCCCCCGGTCTGGTCCGGGATCGGCTGCGGCCCGTTCCGGGGCAGCGGCTGATCATGGTTTCCATGGGCGGGGTGGGCGGTTGCGAGATTCCGACCGCACCGCTGCTGAAACGCAAGGATCTGCTCTTTCTCCTCACTGGCCGCAGCCGAGAGAACGAGTTCGTCCACAACCTACGCTTCCTCGGTCAGGAGGACGTCTCCTGGTACCACCCGGACCTGGTGGCCGCCGCTGATCTGGTGGTGGGCAAGCTCGGCTACTCGACCGTTGCCGAGGCCTACCAGGCCGGGGCTTCGCTCGCCTATGTCCGTCGCGAGGACTTTCGCGAGTCCGAGCCGCTGGCCGCCTTTGTCGATGCCCGCATGGACTCCTGGGAGATCAGTTTCGAGCAGCTGCGCAGCGGCGTCTGGCTGAAGAGCCTGCCGCAGGCGCCTGGCCGGCCCTTTACCCCTACCCGTCGGATCAGCGGCGCTGACCAGGCGGCTGACTATATTGCCGCGTTGCTGGCGGCGCTGGATCATGCCCGCCCTTGAGGTCGATGGCCTGCGCTTCCAGGGGCGCGGCCCTTACGCCTTTCGCCTGGAGGCGGGCGAGTGCGTGGGGCTCCAGGGGCCATCCGGTGCGGGAAAGAGCCTGTTGTTGCGGGCGATCGCCGATCTTGATC
>CAZFPV010000072.1:0-8452 GCA_964521155.1 uncultured Desulfobulbus sp.
CGCCTCGGTGACGCCGCCGGAGTTGCCGAAGATGACCCCGGCGCCGGTCTTGAACCCCATGGGCATGTCGAATCCGGCCGCCGGGAGCTTGTTCAGGGTCAGGCCTGACTCCTCGATCATCCGCGCCAGTTCCTGGGTGGTGAGCACGTAATCGACATCCGGCACGCCGTCTGTTTTGAACTCCGGCCGCCGCGCCTCGAACTTCTTGGCGGTGCAGGGCATGATCGAAACCATGATGATGTCCTTGCGCTCACGCCCCAACTGCGCCGGCAGGGTGTGCTTGGCCATGGCGCCGAGCATCTGCTGGGGCGAGCGGCAGGAGCTGAGGTTGCCCAGCAGCTGCGGAAAATACTGCTCCGCGAACTTGACCCATCCCGGACAGCAGCTGGTGAACAGCGGCAGCCGCTCACCCCTGGTCTTGCGGGCGATGAACTCGTTGGCCTCCTCGATTACAGTGAGATCGGCGGAAAAACTGGTGTCGTAGACGATGTCGAATCCCATGCGCTTCATGGCTGCAACCACCTGACCGGTGGTGCTTAGCCCATACTCGCAGCCCAGATCCTCACCGATGGCCACCCGCACCGCCGGGGCAATCTGGGCGACCACCACGGTGTTGGGATCGTAAATCGCCTTCCAAACCGCCTCGATCTCCGAGGCCGGCGCCAGCGCGCCGGTTGGGCAGACCGAAGCGCACTGGCCGCAATTGATGCATTCGCCGGAGCCCAGGTCCCGGCCAAAGGCGGGCAGGACGGCTGCTTCGTGGCCGCGGTGGGCAAAGTCAATGGCGCCGACGGACTGGATCTCGTCGCAGAAACGCACGCAGTCGCCGCAGAGGACGCACTTGTTCGGATCGCGGGTCAGCGCCGGGCTGGAGGTGTCGATTGGTTTGGGCTGGTGAATGGAACGGTAGCGCACCTTGGTGATCCCCAGCCGACGGGCGATATCCTGGAGCTGGCAGGATCCGCTGCGCACGCAGCTGGTGCACTCGCGGTCGTGATTGGCCAGTAGCAGTTCCACGGAGATCTTGCGGATCTCCCGCAGTTCCTGGGTATTGGTGCGGACCACCAGCCCAGGCTCCGGCGGGGTTGAGCAGGCGCCGAGGATGCCTCGGCCTTCCACATCGACCAGACAGAGGCGGCAGGCCCCGTACACGCTCAAATCGGAGTGATAGCAGAAAGTGGGCAAATCGATACCCGCCTTGCGGACCAGTTCCAGCAGGTTCTTTTCTCCCGCGATGGCGATGGAGCGGCCATCGATGGTGATGGTTTCTGATTGTACCTTCGTCATGCCTGGCCTCCTTGCAATCCCTCGACTGCCCCGAATTTGCAGGACTGCGCGCAGGCCCCGCATTTGATGCATTTGTCCTGATCAATGGTGTGCGGTTGCTTCAGCTCACCGGTGATCGCCTCGGTCGGGCATTTTTTGACGCACTTGCCGCAGCCCTTGCACTTCTCCGCATTGATCCACGGTTTGAGCAGGGCCTTGCACTGGCCGGCGGGACAGACCTTGTCCCGGACATGGGCCTCGTATTCATCGGCAAAGTGGCGCAGGGTTGACAGCACCGGGTTGGGCGCGGTCTTGCCCAGTCCGCAGAGCGAGCCCTTCTGCACGGCCAGGGCCAGTTCCCGCAGGAGCGGCAGGGTGGTCTCGTCGGCCCGTCCCTCGATGATGTCGTCCATCAGGGCGAGCATCTGACGGGTACCCTCGCGGCAAAGCACGCATTTGCCGCAGCTCTCGCGCTGGGTGAATTCCATGAAGAACCTGGCCACCGAGACCATGCAGGTATTCTGATTCATGGCCACCAGGCCGCCGCTGCCGATCATGGCGCCCACGGTGCGCAGTGAATCGAAATCCATGGGCAGGTCAAGATGATCCCTGGTCAGGCAGCCGCCGGACGGACCACCGATCTGCACCGCCTTGAACCCGGCCGGGTCGATGCTGCCGTCGTCAGCGGTGACGCCGCCGCCGATGTTATGCACAATCTCCCGCAGGGTCGCGCCAAAGGGAACCTCGATCAACCCGGTATTGGCCACGTGGCCGGTGAGGGCAAAGGTTTTGGTGCCGGGAGAACCAGGGGTGCCCAGCTCGCGGAAACGGGACGCGCCTTGTCTGATGATGCGGACTGCATGGGCCAGGGTCTCGACGTTGTTGATGATGGTCGGCTTACCCCACAACCCGCTCTGGGCGGGAAACGGCGGCTTGGGCCTGGGCATGCCCCGTTGTCCCTCGATGGAGGCGATCATGGCTGTCTCCTCGCCGCAGACAAAGGCGCCTGCCCCTTCCATGATCTCGCAGTTGATGTTGAGGCCGGAGCCGAACACGTTCTTGCCAAGGATGCCGCGATCGCTGGCGTCCTTGACGGCCCGGCGCATCCGCTGCACCGCCAGGGGATATTCGGCACGCACATACACCAGGGTCTCGTCTGCGCCGATGGCGCGAGCAGCGATCATCAATCCCTCGATCACGCTGTGGGGGTTGCCCTCCATGACGCTGCGGTTCATGAAGGCGCCGGGGTCACCCTCGTCGGCGTTGCAGATCACATATTTTTTATCGTCCACCTGCCGGAGTGCGGCGGTCCATTTGCGGCCGGTGGGAAAGCCGCCGCCGCCCCTGCCGCGCAGGCCGGAGGCACTTACCTCCTCGCAGATCTCCTCGGGGCTCATCTGCAAGAAAGACTTTTTGGCAGCTGCATAGCCGCCATTCCTCATGTATTCGTCGATATTTTCCGGATCGATCAGGCCGCAATCGCCAAGCACGAACCGCTGCTGCCGGGTGTAGAAGGGAATGTCGCCGGCGCCGGTGCAGGCGTGGCCCGAACCAGGCTCCCTGTACAGGAGTCGTTCGACCACGCCGCCACCGATCAGGCTGGTCTCGATGATCTCGTCCACATCGGCGGGCCTGACCCGGGTATAGAGAATGTTTTCCGGCAGCACCGTTACCAGCGGGCCCATCTGGCAGAACCCCTGGCAGCCGCTGCGGGTCAGCGCGGTTTTGCCGGCGTTGTCGTCCTCTGCCCTCAATTCCAGGACAAACGGAAGGTTGCGTTCCTGTATCCGCTCCTGCAAGGAAGCGTAGACCTTCATGGCGCCGTTGGCCACGCACCCGGTGCCGGCGCAGATAACCACCCGCCGCAGAGCGCCGATCAGGGGGTCGGGATGATTGGCTGTGTATTGTTTCGTGCTCATGATTCCTTCTCCCGTTCCTCGATTGCATCGATCATCTTTACTGTCGCCTCCGGCGTCATCTGGCCGTGCACCTCCTCATTGATGACCACGACCGGCGCCAGCCCGCAGGCCCCGAGACAGGCCACGGTTTCCACGGTGAAAAGCATGTCTTCGGTGGTGCAGCGGTTGCCCGTCAAATGAAGGCGCTTGCGGATCGCCTCGAGGATGGGAATGGATCGTTTGACGTGGCAGGCAGTGCCATCACACAGCCGGATGCAATATTTGCCCTTGGGTTCAAGGGCAAAATGGGAATAGAAGGTGGCCACGCCAAACACGCGCGCCGGGGGGATGTCAAGGCCGGTGGCAACAAAGGTGAGCACGTCCTCGGGCAGATAGCGGTACTCCTCCTGGACGGCCTGGAGAATCGGTATCAGCCGCTGCGGTTGATTGCCGTTCTGCTCAAGTATGGCGCACACTTTTTCAAACCGGCGCGCTGGCGTTTGCTGCCGCGCGACTTCCATATCTAGGACATTCACATTCATGGTTTGGACGCTCCTTTTGCTCGGGACGCCGCCAGCTTGCCTGTCATCTTGTGCGACAGCACCGCCAGCGAGCAGTACAGGTCTTCATTGAGGACAACAACGCGCTCTGGCACCCGAATCTTGGCCGGGGCAAAATTCCAGATCGCAAGCACCCCGCCCTGGACCAGCAGATCGGCTGCTGCCTGCGCTTCCTCGGCGGGCACGGTGATTATGCCGAACCGGACGCGCATCCTCCGCATCAGATTGGGCAGTTTGCTGACATGGCGAACATGCTTGCCATGGATGACCTGATGGCATTTGTTCGGATCCGTGTCGAAGGCAGCCACGATCTGCAGACCGCACTCGGCAAAGCCTGAATATCCCAACAACGCCTCACCCAAACTGCCCGCGCCGACCAGGAACGCCTCGGTGGTATTGTCCCAGCCAAGAAAGCGTTCGATGGCGCAGAGCAGTTCACCAATGTCATAGCCGATTTTCGGCCTCCCCACGGTCCCGGTCATTTCGATGTCCTTCCGGACCTGGGTAGGGTCGAGTTTCAGCTCCGTCCCGATCGTGGTGCACGAAACGTTGGTGCGTCCACCTTCGCGCAACTGTTTCAGGACGCGATAGTACTGCGGCAAACGGCGCAATGTCGGCTCCGGGATGCTCTTGGCGGAAACCCTGGGCAACTGGATGATCGCCTCGCTCATGATCGTTCACCTTGGTTTTTTCTCAGGAAAAAAATACCGATTGCCGCGCACTCGCCACACCATTTCTGTTTCATATCGAGAATTAATTCCTTATATATAGTATTATATTTTCGTTATTTTTTGTCAATTCATAAACGCGCATTGAGGAAAAATACGGTGTTTTTTTCCGGCCGGGGATGGTAGTCCAGGACAGGATCATTGTCCGCAAGAAAAGCTTGTTTGGCATTTTTCATGGCAGACTCGCGTTCCAGATTGGTATGGTATCGCGATCACCGATGATTCCGGTCCAGGGGGGGGGTGAGCATCCCTCCTGGACTCATTGCAATCGCTGCCAGTTGATGAAAAAAGGATTGTGGTGCCTGCATTGCCACACCCGTTGACAATTTTGGTGCTTGCTGCCGCCTATGCGATCGGCTGTCTGCAGACCGGCTACTGGGCGGTACGCTGGCGAACCGGCCAGGATCTGCGCAGCCTGGGCAGCGGCAGCACCGGCGCGACCAATGTCGGCCGGGTGCTCGGCAGGCCTGGATTTGTCCTCATCATGCTCCTGGACATGCTCAAGGGCGCGGTCGCCCTGGGGGCGGCCATTCTACTGGGATTGCCGACCACGCTCATGCCATGGCTCATCCTGGCCGTGGTGACCGGGCATGTGCTCCCGCTGCAGCTCGGGTTTCACGGCGGCAAGGGTCTGTCCCCCGGATTCGGCGCCCTCATGATGTATGACTGGCGCCTGGCCGCGGGCATCCTCGCCGCAACTACCCTCATCTGGTTGGCAACGGGTCGCCCCAGGCCCGTGCTCTGCCTGGCCGCGGCGCTGGTATTCACGCCGCTGGCTGCAGTTTTCCTGGGTCACACCCTGGTCGACGCGGCTGGCCTGGCCGCAGCTATCGGGCTCATCCTGTGGGCGCACAGGAGCAACATGCAGGCGGCCTGGCACGATCGCCGCGCGCAGCCCAGGGACAAGGAACAAAGCAACAGCACCCGGTAGGAGGCACAATGGCAACATTACCCCTGCGCTTCAAAATTGCATCCGAAGCCAATGAATTTGAACAGATCCACAGACTGAACTACAAAACCTTTGTCGAGGAAATTCCGCAGCACGCCACCAACCAGGAACACGTCCTCATCGACAAGTTCCACGCCGAGAACACCTACATTGTCTGCCAGCACGACGATCAGGTCGTGGGCATGGTGGCGATGCGGGACCAGCGTCCGTTCTCCCTTGACAGCAAGCTCGAAAACCTGGATTCCTACCTGCCGCCGCACCGGTCGATCTGCGAGATCAGACTGCTGGCCGTGGACAAGGCCCACCGCACCCCCCGGGTATTCCAGGGCCTGATGCTTCACCTGGCCCAATATGCCGGGGAACAAGGGTATGACCTGGCTGTGATCTCGGGCACGGTCAGGCAGCAGAAACTGTACAAGCACCTGGGATTTGTCCCCTTCGGCCCCCTGGTTGGCACCCGGGACGCGCTCTATCAGCCCATGCTTCTGACCGCCGAGGGCTTTGCCGCGCTCAGGAGGCAATCCCGGGTCTTTCGCGACGGGAGCATGCACGCTGTGGCCACCACCCCGCTGGTCAACTTCCTGCCCGGTCCGGTGTCGATCAGCGAGGCCGTGCGCCGCGTCCACAACGACCTGCCCGTGTCCCATCGCGCAGAACAGTTCATGGCCACCTTCGCGGAGACCAAGCACCGACTTTGCTCTCTTTTTGGCGCCCGCTTTGTCGAAATCATGCAGGGTTCCGGAACGCTTGCCAACGACGCTGTCGCCGGTCAGCTCAGCCTGCTGTCCCGGCCTGGCCTGGTACTGAGCAATGGCGAGTTCGGTGAGCGGCTGATCGATCACGCCGACCGCTTCGGCCTGCGCTTTGAGACGCTGCGCGCCGAATGGGGCTGCGCCTTTGCTTATGACCAGATAGGGAAACTGCTGGATCACCAGGCGAACATCGGCTGGCTCTGGGTGGTGCACTGCGAAACCTCAAGCGGCATCCTCAACGACCTCAACCTGCTGAAAACCATGGCCACGGAGCGGGGCCTGCTGCTCTGCGCCGACTGCATCAGCACGCTGGGCAACACCCCGGTCGATCTCGGCGGCATCCATCTGGCCTCAGGCACCAGCGGCAAAGGCCTGGGCGCCTATCCGGGCCTGTGCCTGGTCTTTGCCGACCATGAGATCGTCCCGGCGCCCGGCCGGCTGCCAAGATACCTGGATCTTGGCTTGTACGCCGCCCACCAGGGTGTACCCTTCACCATTTCGTCTAACCTGCTCCATGCCCTGCACGCTGCTCTGGAGTTACAGACCCCGGCCCATCTGGAGGCGATCCAGGCATGTTCCGGCGAGTTGAAACACCAGCTGCGCGACCTGGGCCTGCAACTGGTGGGCCTGGAAGCCCCGGTGTCGCCTTCCGTCCTCACCATTGCCCTGCCCCCGTCCATTGCCTCGGATCGGGTCGGCGACGCGCTCCTGGAGGCTGGGTATCTGATCAGTTACCGCAGCGGCTACCTGCTCAAACGCAACTGGATCCAAATCTGCTTGATGGGCGAATGCAACCGCGAGGCCATCGACCCGCTGGTCGGGGCCCTCGGCCATGCCCTGACCCTGGCGGGCAAACCATGACAACCAGGCAGAATGCTCCTGCCCATGTCTGGAGCAAGGTCCTGGCAATGCAAAAAAAATTGTTCCCTGCCCTGCTGCTGATGCTCACCGGTTGCGTCTCGGTCCCGGACGGCGTCCGGCCGGTGAATGATTTCCAACTGGAGCGCTATCTCGGTCGCTGGTACGAGATCGCCCGGCTCGACCACTCCTTTGAACGCGGCGCCAGCAGGGTAACGGCCGACTACAGCCTGCGCGACGACGGCGGCGTGCGGGTGCTCAATCGCGGCTACCTGGCTGACAAACAAATCTGGAAAGAGGCCGAGGGCCGAGCCTACCCGGCCGGCGAAGCCGGGCAGGGATTGCTCAAGGTCTCGTTCTTCGGTCCCTTCTACGGTTCCTACGTGATAGTCGAACTTGATCATGCCAGCTACCAGTACGCCCTGGTCTGCGGCCCGGACCGCGCCTACCTCTGGATCCTGGCGCGCTCACCCCATCTGCCCGCGGAGGTGCTCGACCGCCTCGTTGCCCGGGCGTCCTCGCTTGGCTTTGCCACGGACCAACTGCTCTTTGTTGAACACCCATAACCTCCCATCCGCCCATTGACGCTGGGAGCAAATGTGGTAGAGTGGCCGACTCACTCGGGCGTCGCCCGAAAAAAAATTTGAGCGATCACCGCGCCATGCCAGCCTGTCATCCCCTTCCCCGGCATCATCCAGGTTTCCCCTGTCCTGCCCTACCGCAAAGTCGGGTCGCCGCGCCATGAAGCGATACTCCGGCATCCTGGCCGCCACCGGGGCCTATGTGATCTGGGGGGTGCTGCCCATCTACTGGAAACAGCTCAAGACCGTGCCAGCCCTGGAGATCCTCTGCCACCGGATGAGTTGGTCTCTGCTCTTCACCCTGGGGTTGGTGTTGGTGCTGGGCCGGGGCCGCGAGTTTTTCGCTGCCGCGATCAATCCGGTCCACCTGCGCATGTACGCCACCACTGCCCTGCTCCTGGCGGTCAACTGGCTGATCTACATCTGGGCGGTCAACATCGGCTACATCCTCGAGGCCAGTCTCGGCTACTTCATCAACCCGCTGATCTCGGTGTTGTTCGGGGTGATCTTCTTTCGCGAGCGACTGCGGCCCATACAGATGCTGGCCCTGGTGCTGGCAGCCTGCGGCGTACTCTACCTCACCATCTTTTATGGCCGCTTCCCCTGGATTGCCCTGGTACTGTCGACAACCTTTGCGGTCTACGGCCTGCTCCACAAGAAGGCCACGCTGCCGGCCCTGGACGGTCTCTGCCTGGAGACCCTGGTCTTTTTCCTCCCGGCCGCCGGCTACCTGCTCCATTGCCATCTGACCGGCGCCGGGGCTTTTCTCCACACCGGCACAAACCAAACCCTGCTGCTCGCGGCCACCGGCCTGATCACCTCGCTGCCACTGATGATGTTCGGCTTCGCTGCCCACAAGA